>NZ_JAAGNB010000532.1:0-10762 GCF_010550475.1 Amycolatopsis sp. SID8362 | reverse complement strand
GCGAGCTCACGGCGGTAGGTGCCCAGGACGCGCTGGCGCAGCATGGCGTCGAAGCGCGTCCGCCACGCCAGGACGTCCTCGGCGGTGAGCAGGTGGACGGTGCGGCGCATCAGGTGCGTCCGCACCAGGCGCCGCCCGGTCAGCAGCTCCGACAACGCCGCCGGGTCGAACGCGCGCAGCCGCGACCACAACCCGGTGAACGGCTCCTGCGGCTCCTGCGCCTGCAGGCCACCGAGGTGCGCGACGGCGTCACGCACCGGCAGCGCGGCGCGCTCGAGCAGCAGCTGGCGGGCGAGCGTGGCGCGGTTGAGCGCCCGCGTGTCCAGGACGGTCACGTCGCCTTCCGGCCGTCCAGCGCCTCGCGGATGATGTCCGCGTGCCCGGCGTGCTGCGCGGTCTCGGTGATGACGTGCAGCACCGCCCGCCGCGCGCTCCACACGGTGCCGGGCTGGTGCCACGGCGCGTCGGGCAGCGGGTGCGTCACGGACAGGTCGGGCAGGCTCACGATGATGTCCTCGCTGCGCTTGGCGACGTCCTCGTAGCGCGCGAGCACGGCCGCGAGGGTGTCGCCGGGCAGCATCCGGAACTCGTTCCGGTGGTCGACCACCCACTGCGGGAACTCGCGGGCGGTGCCGGTCGCGATGTCCGCCCAGGTGACGCCGTCGGGGAGGTCGTAGCGCATCGCGGACGGGCCTTCGAGGGCGAAGCGCAGCCAGTTCTCCTCCATGGAGGCGACGTGCTTGAGCAGCCCGCCCAGGCACAGCGCGCTGACGGTCGGCTGCGCGCCGGCCTGCTCGTCGGTGAGGTCGCGCGCCGCCGTGATCAGGGCGGCGCGCGCCGCCGCCAGCTCGGCGATGAGGTCGTTGCGTTCGGTGTCGTTCTGCACGAGGACCACTCTGGCAGGGGAAGCGGACAGGTTGTGTCCGCTATTGCGGCGTCACCCCGAGCATCCGCAGCACCAGCTCGCCGTACTCCTTGCCGAGCGCGGCGGGCGTCTGCCGCGCGCGCTCGCTGTACCAGCGGGCGACGTCGACCCCGAGGGAGAGCACCGCGCGGGCCGAGGTGTGCGGGTCCGACACGGTGAACACGCCCTCTTCGACGCCGTCCGCGATCACCTTGCGCACGATCCGCTCGATCCGCCGCCGCAGCTCTGCGACCACCGCGAACTCCTGCTCGGGCAGCGCCTGCAGCTCGTACTGGACCACCCGGGCGACGGTGTGCCGCCGCGCGTGCCAGGCGACGAAGTCCTCGACGATCAGCCGGATCCGCTCGACGGGATCGGGCACCTTCGCGACGACGTTCTCGACCAGCGCGAGCGTCTGCTCGTGCCCGTACCGGCTGATCGCGAAGAGCAGCGCGGCCTTCGACGGGAAGTGCACGTACAGCGCCGCGGGCGACATCCCGGCGGCCCCGGCGATGTCCCGCGTGGTGGTGGCGTGGTACCCCCGCTTGGCGAAGGCCTCCACCCCGGCGAGCATGAGCCGCCGAGCGGTCTCCGGCTGCACGTCCGGCCACAGTTCGGCCGACAGCGACATCGTCATCCGGTGATCCTCCCAGACAGCCTCGCCCTACGGCGGCCCCGACGGCCGGCCGGGACACCGTAATTGTAAGCGGTTGCTAACCCGAGGATCTGCGGGATACATCCCGTAAAAGGGGATGTCATACCCAAGATCGTACCTGTAGTCGCATCGGCGGGCAGGGGCGCCCAGGGGCGCGGCAGCACGTCCTCGACAGCCGTGTCGAACACCAGGGCTACGAGGTTCCGGTGGCAACAGGGTGGGACTATCGCATCCTCTGCCCCCACAGCGCTGGCCGTGTCGCGTAGCTCGCCCGACGCTCCACTGCCGGGGTAGTGCACGTTCGAAGGTGCACTACCCCTATTGGTGAAGGTGCACTACCCCCACTGGGCGCCTGCGCCTGGCCTGTACCCCAGCCGGGGTACTGGTTGCCTGGGCCCTGGCCGACCCGAAGATCGACGAGCGGCAGGGGGCGCATGGCCATCTGCGACCACGAAGCCACCTGCTCAGCGATCGCCCCGGCCTGATGATCATCGCCGAGAAGGGCTACGCCTCCCGCGAGCTCGACCACTACCTCGCCGAGCACGGGTTCCGGCTGATCCGGCCGTCTTACCGAAAACGCAAGCCTCATCCCGGCACCTCCGACGTCGTGGTACTGCGCGCCGAGGCCCTTCTGCATGGGATACACGTGTCGGGCCTCGTCTACGACGTCACCATCGGTCTCGTCCACCCTGCCGCCCAGCAGGAAGAACAGGCTCGCGGATGATCTTCGGCCACTCGGCGGAAGCAGGTCGTCCAAGCAGTAAGGCGGTCGGGCACTCGTTGCCCACACGGGGACGGGCGGCCACGTGGTCGCCTCTTCAGCGGGTCATCGCCGTGGCCGCTTGCCCATCGCGGCTTTCCTGGCTGAGGCCCGGCGGAGTCGCCGCTGGAGCATCCGCAGCGCGCCGCAGCCGAGCAGGCCGCCGGCGAGCAAGCTCCCGGTCGCGAGTCGTACGGCGGGGTTGACGGCTGCCTCGCGAAGCAGGGAACAGAGTGCGCCGGCGATTGCACCGACGACGGTGACGACCGCGATCAACACGAGCGCCAGCGCGACCAACGCGTCTCGGCGGATCGAGCCGTCGCGAACCCAGCCGTCGATGACCTTTCTCCACGGCGTGGGCGGACACTCGACGTCGTTGCCGGGAGAACGTTCCGGTGCGTCTCCCGGGACTCGGCAGCGCGGACCGCCATACTGGGATCCGGTGACTTCGAGCCGAGGCGTCCGATCCTCGCTGTTCTCCATGTTCGGTGTTTAGGCGGTAAAGGCCTGGTCAGCCCACGAGAACTTCCTTCAAAAAAGTCGTGGGGTAGGACGACGACCGAGGCCTACAAGGTTCGTGTACGTCGTTCCGCACGAACCGACGAAGGAGACGCAGGTGCCGGAGGCCGAGCAGTCCGCAGGCGGTCATCCGCCGCGGGCCTCGGACGCGGGCCTACAACCCGGGGCATACGCGGATGTCCAGTTTTCCCTCATGGAAGGCGTGCTGAACGAGCTCGAAGTCAGCGGCGGGATGACCACTGACGAGGCGGAGAAGGCCGATGTCGCGCGAGCGCGTCTTGCCCGTCTCGGCGGTGACGCCGAGCTCTACGAACGACTCGCTGGCCGCGGCTTCGCCGGTGTCGAGTATGACTTCTTCCGCGCTGAACTCTCCGCCTACGCCCTCCCGGTTTTGCGTTCGTTCATCAGACGCAAAATGATCTACTCGATGTGTCGGGAAGTCGGCCGACCGGTCAAACCCTCCGATCTGGTCAGCGACCACTTGGCCCGCCACGTCGATGACCGGCTCGAGCTTGCCGGTGAGACCATCGCCCGCGGTCTGCAGTTGTTCGAACAACAGGCACTGCGCGGCGGCAAGTGGACACCGCAGGGGGGCGCCTCGTTGAAGACGTACTTCATCGGTGCTTGCGTGCGGAGCTTCTCCGCCGCCTACAAACGCTGGCTCGCGGAGTACGAACATCCGGATAGCGTGCCGCTGGAGTTGGCGCCTGAGCCCTGCGGAGTCGAGGACCCCGAGGCCACGGCTGTGGGGCTTCTGACTGTCGAAGAACATCTCGACGCCATGAAACCTGTCGCTCGCGATTTGGCGGCCCGGGTGGCGCTGCGCGCCGAGACGTTCGAGGAGGCCGGCGAGGCATTCGGCCTTTCGGCTCGCGCCGTCGAAGGTCATTTTACCGGCACCGCAGGGAACAGCAACGTCGCAAGAAGAGTCGAGGTGGAGAATGAGCCGACAGTCCTACATCGGCGGTGATGTCGACGAGAGCATTCTCCGGGCAACGGTCCTTCGCCTCTCGGACGTATTCCGGGAGCTTGCTCGGCGGGAGGATGTTCCCTGGCGGGACGCACCTGAGGTGTTGGCTTTGCACGCCCTCCGCAACAAGATCAAGTACGGCAGCTACGGCTCCGACGAGAACGAACTGGCCGACGCGATGGCGGTGGTGACCGGCTTCCTCCAGCTCATCGAGAAGTCGTCCATCGGCGCTCCGGTAGCGCAGCAGGTTCGTGATCTCAGCGCACCGCACGACATCGCCGCGGTACTCGCCCGGGCTGACGCGCTTCTGCGCGGGCCCTCCGTCGCCGGCCATGACCGGCTGACCTCCATCGCCGCCGCCGAAAAGGTCGGACGAGTCGAGCTAGTTCAAGAACTGAAGACCCTCCGCAAGGGACGCGGACTGATGGGCAGGGTCGAGGACCGTGTCGGTCCCGGTCTGAGATCGGCATGTGTTGTCGCAGGCGACGACGATCAGGTCGCGATCCGCGCGAAGGTGACCGATCGTCTGACGGAGCTGGCGTCTCACCTACCTGAAGACTTGCGCGTCGCGGCGCTGGCGGCGTTCGGAATCAGCGCGGAGGCTCGCCAACCGCTCTACCAGGACCGGATCCGATGGGCTGCGCAGCACCTTGACCGTGATCCTCGGACGGTCCGACGTCGTGTGGACGAGGCGATTGAAGTTCTCGCTGAGCTGGCCAGTGCTCCATCGCCGTCGCCGGCTGAGGGGGATCGGTGGCATACGGCCGCACTGGCGGTGACGATGGTCCTCGACCAGCCGGAGCCTGAGGTATTTGAGCAGCGGCGAGTCGTCGCCGACGAGGATGGTGTCAGGTCACTGGATCTGGCGATCTCGTTTCCGGCAGGTCGAGGTGACCTTTCGGTCACCGTGTTCTACGGCGGGACGGTGGTGGATCGCGGGATGGCGACCGACGACAGGTGGGGTTACGGGCTCGAATTGCCGCATCCCCTGTCGCGAGGCGAGCAATGGGAGTTCGGTATCAGGTTCCGGCTGCCGCCGGCGTCGATGGTGCGACCCCACTTGGTCTGCGTGCCGCGTCATCCGTGCGAGGCGCTCGACCTGCGGGTCCGGTTTGGGCTAGAGCGTCCGTCCGACGTGCGGGTACTGGAAGGAGCGTTTCAGAGGGACGTCACGACTCCGACCTTCCGAGGTCGGCGCCACCCGGTTGATTCGGCGGGAGACGTGCATTTGCGGTTCCGGCACCTCACTCCCGGGCTGGCGTACGGTGCTCGATGGGATGGCCGCAGCGCCGACCTGCAGTGATTCGAATCGCCGAAGTTGGGATGATCTGCCCGACCCTCGAGCCGGATGTATAACGACATATAAGCCAGGGCGGGTGACGTTCGGGTCCCCGAGCTCCCGCCGCCGGCGCCCAGCAGACCATCCGGCCCGCCAAACGGTCGTTCAACACAGGGCTGGCGGCTCTGAGATGATGGTTGGCCCGCGTGTAGAGCGTCGCAGCTTCGCGCCAGCAGTCGGTGGCCTCCTCGGTGCATCCGAGCTGATCAGGCAGTTGTTCAAGTGTGACTGCGATCGTCTCAGCATCTCCTCCTTCGCGCGGTGTCCCTCCCTCTACGCACGACGCGTTCGCCCGTATCGCACCCCGACCGTCTCGCGGACGTCGCATACTGGGCCGATGGGACAAGAGTCGGAGCTCAGTCTTTCGGCCGCGGTGACCGACCGCCTTGAGGCCGAGCTGGGCACTGATGCCGCGAAGGTGCTTGGCTGCCTTCGTACCGCGCAGTTGTTGTTGACGCTGGCTGAAACGGACACAAACAACCTCCGGCTGGCGGAGAGCGCTGCCTACAACCTGCGCGAAGCTCTCGACCACGTCGTCGAAGGCCGCGACGCCGCCGAGGGCGGTCTGAAGTCAGTGATCGACACCTGGCGCCGGTACAAGCTTCAAGCTGAACTGCCCGGCGCTGATATCGAGGCCGCGCGCCGAGACCTTGATGAGCTGCTTCAGCGAATCCAGGACGATGGTGCGGCTGCCTCCCACTACGCCCGCAGGCTCCTGACCTACTTCCGCGACCGTGCGGGAATCGATCCGTTGAGACGCCCCGGCGATCCAGTCAAGCAGTACGGCGAGTTGCGCAACGCCGCGAGCGCGGGGCTGCACGACGGTATCTCCGTCGTCGCAGCGCAGGACCTGTACCGCCGGACGATCACATGGTTCATCCGCGTTTTCACACCGCCTGATGCTTTTGTCGCTGCGGTCAGGGCCCTGGCTGCGCAGCCCTGGATCGGTCAGCACCAGATCGCCGAACTGGAGCAACTCGCCACCGACGACCACTACCTGCGACGGTTCTTCGGCGAGGTTGCCGATCCTGCCTGGCTTGATCCGTTGCACGCGTCCGGTGTTGCGGGGATACCGGCCGCAGGCGCCCAGTGGCCGGCGTCGGCGCTGCTTGATGGGCTCGCCAAAACCGACCCCGAGAGTGTCGCGCACTTCCTGGAAAGAACCCTGGAGAAGACGAAAGAGGTCGGCGTTCACGAGCGGTCCGGCGCGCGCTTCGAGTTGCTGCGGATCGCTGTTCAGCTCGGCCCGGCCGGCCACCGGATCGTGACCGAGGTGATTCGAGCGCACGGCGATTGGTTACCCGTGCGCTCGCTCGCCGTTGACACGGCCCTGGCTGCCGACGCCGCGGATCCGATCGTGCTGACAGTCGCAGACGTGGTGCTCAACCACTATCAGCGTTTCGCCGACGGCGACGATTACCACGCCACCGAGATCATCGAACACCTGCAACGCGGGGTCACCGCGGCGAACGCGGCGGCCCGGGCGACCGCGCTCGCGGGCAAGGCCAGACGACTCGCGGCAGACAATATCGCGCGGCACAGCCTGGGTATCGAAGCTCTGACCGCCGAACTTGACGAGCACCCTGAACCTCTTCTCCTGCTCATCCACCACCTCGCGCGAATCCTGGGCAAGGCTCGCGAGCGCGGCGTGGCCGCGACTGTCCAGCTCAAGTGGATCGGCAGTATGCCGGGTGCGGCCGGAGAGCGTCTTCGCGCTGCCGTGCTTGCCGGGGCCGAAGACGTTCCTTTGGCCGAGAAAATCGACCACGTCACCCGGCGTTTGCAGTCGCGGACCGCGACAGCCGAGGACCTGGCGCTCGTGAACGACGTCCTCGCGCGCTCCCCGGCCGACGCCGACCTCGACGCATGGGCGGACGCGTGGGGTACACCCTCACCCGCCCTCGACCCGACAGAGCATCGATTTCCTGACGACTGGGCACGCGCGTGGCGGTGGGCAGCCGTACTGCCCAGCAACGTTCTCACCCGTTGGAGCGACGTCATCGACCGGGTGAGCAGCCAGTACAACCACCCGGATCCCGCGCAGCTGACCGGCACCCGCAGCCGTGACTGGGAAGTCAGCGTCGTGAGTTCCCCATACAGCACCGACGAGCTGTCGACACAACCCGTGCTTGAGGCCGCTGCGGTTGTGGCGTCGTGGGAACCCAGTACCGAAAGAGAGGGCTGGAACTTCGGCAGAGAAGAACTCGCACGGGCACTGTCTGAGACAGTCAAAGCTGACCCGGCGGAGTGGAGCGCAAAGCCAGCCGAAGTCGTTGCGGTGTTGGGGCAACCGCTCTACATCGAGTCCTACCTTCAGGCGCTCGCCGACCGGGCTGCCGACCTGCTCACCCATGCCGAACCCGTACTCACCGTGGCGCTCGCTCAGCCGGCCCCCTGTCACAACGCTGTACTCGACCTGATCAGGGCACTGGCGACCAAGGACGCCGCCGTCGGCTCCGTCATCGACGCTCTGTGGGACCGAGCGCTCGAGATCACGCGACAAGGGCTGGAGTCCGGAGATCTCTCTGTGGCTGGCAGTGATGACCCGTTCATCTATGCGGTCGACCAGCCGTGGGGGCACGGTTGCCAAACCATTCTCGCTCTCGCCGCCTGGGAGTTTCGCAACTGTAGTGCCGTCCGGCCCGAGTTCGAGCACATCTTGGACACCATCATGAAGCTGGAGAATCTGGCCGGCTTGGGGTTTCGCGCGATTCTGGCGGCTCGCCGTCCGCTGCTGGAAGCGATCGCCAGTCGCTGGCTCGACCGGAACCAGGACGCGTTATTCCGCGAGGGCCTGGTTGCTCGGGAGACATTTGACCTCACCGTCAGGTGGGCTGAGCCGACCTCACGCTTCTACCGTGAGTACCGGAGCGAACTGATCACCGCCGCGCTTCGCGGAGCCGACAGGGCTGTGCGCCTGGTTGTCGTCGCAGCACTCAACGGCGAGGAGAGTTACGGGCTCGACTGGGTGCTGGACGAGCTGCGGAAGAAGCCCGCTGCACTTGGCACCGCGATCAGGGATAGTGCCCTGATCGCACAGCACGCGCCTGCGGACTCACCACGTCTCGCCGCGGCTCTCAGGTTCTGGCATCTGCTCCTGGACGCGGCGCCGCGGCAGGTGCCTGGCACCGCGCTTGCCGGGCTGGGCAGATGGGTATTCGTCGAGAGCATCGATGACGACGAGTGGCTGCGACTCACCGCCCAAACTCTGGAGATGACTGGCGGTGGCATCGAACATGCGAATGCGGTCGCTGATCGGGCGGCCCGGACTACGCAGAACGCGCTGACTCAAGGCATTCTCTTGACACTGCTCGACGCTGGAAAACGCTGGGAACGCCACCACGCTGCGCGTCGAGCGCTGGACGTGCTGCGCACGGCGCCAGCAAGCGCGGCGGACGAGAGCCTTCGGCGCTTACGCGTGCGATTGATCGATCTCGGTTATCACGAAGCTGCGGAGATCCGTTTCCCAGACAGCAAGTTCTAAGCACGCGACGAGTACGACGCAGAGCACCGGGTGATCCCATTGACGTATGTGCCACTGACCGTCGTCTCACTTTCAGTATTCAACGCGATCGTCGTGCACAACATTCGGCAACTGCGACCGAGGCGCGTGCGGTCAGTGAAGAGGTGCTGGTCGTATAACGGACTACACGGCGCATCGTTTGATGCCGAACGAGTGGCACATCGATAAGTCAACCGGCATCGAGGTCGGCTCCGGGCTCCGCTGGACGCCGGGCCTGGCGCTGGAAGGCGAGATGGCCGAGATCGCGGCCGCGCGCGCCGAAACCGGGCTGGCCCCGGATCTGGTAGCGGCGGCTCAGGCGGTGTTCGCCCGCTGGCGCGACCACCGCGACGACGACAGCGTCGATCTCGACGCGCTCCTGCGGGCGCTGGTCAGCCCGCCGCACCTTCCTGGTGACCCGTTGCGCCAGCCGGGCCGGCAGTGCTTACGGAAACGACGACCCGGTCGCCGAAACCGGGCGGGCGGCGATCGCCGCCCACCCGGTGGCCGCTCAGTTCAGGACCGGACGGCCCAGCGGCAGCGGCTTGCCGCCCGTTGCGGCGGACACCGCGCCGGCGAAGAGGTACACCCCGACCGCGGTGAACGCGAAGACCGCGTACCCGCCCGCTGTCGTGGCCGCGGTCGAGCCGGCCACCGTGCCGTACAGCACCAGCGCGAGCGCGAGGTCGACCAGCACGAACAGCACGGTGAACGCGGCGGGCAGGCGCAGGGTGGTCAGCGTCAGCAGGCCGATCGTGACGAGCCAGGCGATCAGGAACAGGCCCTGCGTCGCGGTCGCCGCTTCGGGGGAGATGCCGAACCAGCCGTGGATCAGCCCGAGCACCAGTGCCGCGTAGCTGAGCCAGAAGCCGGCGAAGATCCCGAACACGGCGGCGACGGCGCTTTCGCCGAGGGCGGCCGCCCAGAGCGCGGCGACGAGCTGACCCACGCCGGTGGCGGGCAGGATGATCGCGATCGAGGCGCCGACGGCGGCGGCCGGGACGTAGCCGGTCAGCACCAGGCCGAGCGCGGTCGCGCCGACGATGAAGGTGGGTACGCCGATCAGGGCGGGGTCGCCCGCGGGCGCGGAGCGCGCCGGGGCTTCGGTGGCGATGGCGGTGGTGGTCATCGGTGACTCCTCGTTGAGCTGCGGATGATCCTCGAAGCGAGCTGGGAGAGAGAACTACCGGGCCTCGGGCCACATTCGCGACAGCTCGGGGTGGTCGTCGTCGAGCAGGCGGTGCGCCAGCGCGATCGCTTCCTTCGGGTCGACCTGGTCGAACGCGGGATCGCCGTTGGCGATGCCTTCGAAGGCGTCCGCCAGCTCGTTCGCCGCGGCGGGGGACAGGCTGGTGTCCTGGCTGCATTCCACGTAGCGCAACCGGATCACCCCGGCGGCCTGCACCATCAGGGCGCAGTAGGTGTCGTGTGCGGTTTCCACGCCGGCTCCTTCCTCTCAGCGGGTGGCGTGCTTCTTCAGCTCGGCCGCGGCGGCGCCGGGGTCGGTGGCGTTGTAGATCGCGCCACCGGCGACGGCGACGACGGCTCCGGCTTCACGGACGGCGCCGATGGTGTCGGCCTTCACGCCGCCGGCGATGGAGAACGGGACTCCGGCCAGCCGGCCGTCGTCGAGCAGCTGCTGGATGCTGTAACCCGGCCGGGCCTGCTCGTCCAGCCCGGCGTGGATCTCCACGAAGGAGACACCGAGCTTGGCGACTTCGCGGATCCGCGCGACGCGGTTGTCGGTGACGCCGATCATGTCGGCGACGACCTGCTTGCCGTACTTGCGGCCGGCGGCGACCGCGCCGCGGATGGTGTCGTCGTCGACGGTGCCCATGACGGTGACCAGGTCGGCGCCGGCTTCGAACGCGAGTCCGGCTTCGAGTTCACCGGCGTCGGCGGTTTTGAGGTCGGCGAAAACCAGCTTGTCGGGGTGGGCGGCCTTGATGGCGCTGACGGCGGCGATGCCGGCGGCTTTCACCAGGGGGGTGCCGAGTTCGAGGATGTCGACGTGGTCGGCGACCTGGTTGGCCAGGGTCAGTGCCGAGGGAAGGTCCAGAACGTCCAAAGCCACCTGCAGCTGCACGGCAATTCTCCTCATCGGTACGGGATC
>NZ_JAAGNB010000489.1:0-28589 GCF_010550475.1 Amycolatopsis sp. SID8362 | reverse complement strand
CCCGCTCGTCCGTGAACTGGCCGCGGCCGGCGCCCCCGTGCGGGTGCCGGCCGCGGTGACGTGCAGGGTGCTGGGGATCTCCCGGCAGGCCTACTACCAGTGGTGCGCTGCCCCGGTCTGTCAGCGGGACTTCGACGACGCGCATCTGATCAACGCCGCGCTCGAGATCCATGCCGACGATCCGGCCGATGGGTACCGGTTCATCGCTGACGAACTCGCCCGCCGCGGGTTCACTGCCTCGGAGAACCGGGTGTGGCGGATCTGCTCGATGCAGAAGATCTTCTCGCTGCACGCCAGGAAGAAAGGCCGTTCCCGCCAGGCGGGGCCGCCGGTGCACGACGACCTCGTGCGCCGGGACTTCACCGCCGCCGCGCCGAATACCAAGTGGCTGACCGATATCACCGAGCATCCCACCGGTGAGGGCAAGCTGTACTTGTGTGCGGTCAAGGACTGCTACTCCAACAAGATCGTCGGATACTCCATCGCCTCGCACATGCGGGCCTCACTCGCCGTCAGCGCGCTGCGCAACGCGATCGCGCTGCGCGACCCGCACGACGTCGTGGTCCACTCCGACCGCGGAGCCCAGTTCCGATCGGCGGCCTACCAGCGCCTGCTGCGCGGTCATGGGCTGACCGGGTCGATGGGTCGGGTCGGTGCGTGTGGTGACAATGCTGCGATGGAGTCGTTCTTTTCGTTGCTGCAGAAGAACGTTCTCGATACCCGCCGGTGGCGCACGCGGGAGGAGCTCCGGTTGGCGATCGTGTCCTGGATCGAGACGAAGTATCACCGCAAACGCCGCCAACGCGCCCTGGGCAAGCTCACCCCGGTCGAGTTTGAGACCATCTACACGGCCACGTCAGCGGCCTGAGAAACAGTCAGCTCCGGTGTCAACCGAAGTCTGGGCAGACCCTACTGCCATGGCAGCCTCTTGCGAATCACGCCGTCCAGCACCGCGGCCGCGACGAAGATCCACAGCAGCTTGACCTCCCAGCCACCGGCGTGCTCGAACGTGCCGTCCACCAGCACGAACACGACCACCCCCACAACGCAGGCGGCCGTCAGGACACGCAGCCACAGGCCCGCGGCGCCCAGCCGGGCACGCAACGACCACGCGCCGGCGAGCACGATCACACCGAGCAGGACCGGCAGAACATAGGTTCGAGGATCGGCTCGTAGCCCACCGAACTCGGTCGTCCAGAACCGGAAGAGCCCTTCTCCCCATATGTCTCGGTGCACCCGGTTAGCTGCGCGAGCGCCGAAGGGAGCCCGCCTGCGAGCGTGATCATGCCGAAATACAGCACCGGTGCCGCACCGAGCACGAGGACGTCGACGACCGTACGGCGCCACCACCGGGTGTTCATGGGCCGCTGCGCCGGGTGAAAGAACAGGATTAGCAGCGCGACCGGCACGGAAAACATGAAGCTCTGTTTGACGATGACCGCGAATCCCAGGCAGAACAGACCGAGCCGGCGGCGCCACCGGGACCCCGACCGCAGGCCGGTGTCGAGAAGCCACCAGCCGACCGCGATCAAGAAGACACCGTCCACGGTGTGCCACGCCATCGTCGGATACGCGTTGAGGCTGATCAGCGCTGCGGCGAAGACCAGGCACAGCCGGAGCGGGCCCCAGCCCAGCGGAGACGTCCCGGTCAGCAACGCCACCAGAGCGAAAGTGGCGATGGTGAGCTGCACCATCATCACCCAGCTGGAACCGATCATCAGCGGCGCCGGTACCAAGTAGTCGACCAGGTGCAGGTACGCCGAACCGAACGGCCTCGGGCCCAGAACGTCGATCTGCGGGAGCTCGCCATGCAGGCTCCGCCAACTCTGCGCCAGGATCAAACCCTGATCACTAGGGTTGAACCCGAACCGGCCGATCCTGGCGACGACGGCGGCGCTCAGCAGGCAGATCCCACTGACCAGCACGATCGCGCGTGGCCACCGCTTCCGCGCGACCGGACGGGACCCGCCGTGCCGCTCACTTCGACAACATCGGTCACCAATGAGACCTCCATGATCGAGATCGACCGACAGCGCTGTTCTCATACTCGACCGGTCGCTGCATGCCACAGACGTGTGGCGGTGTCGCCCGCCATCTAAGTCGACACCCCAATTCCACCACTAGTCTGCCGCGTTCCTCTTTCGAGTGAAATGATGGAACACCAACCCAACCGGCCGCAGCGCGTGATCTGGCGGCGTGTCGTGGGCATGAAGAGGGCCACCGCGTGATCGACTTCAAGGTGTGTTGGAACTCAAAGAAGACACGGTGGCCGCGTAATGGACAGTAGCCGATGATCGCCTGGCCCTACTGGCGGCAGGCAGCGACTGCCGCACTTCTATCGCCGGGACGCCGACGTGGCGCGCGACGACCTCCGCTCTCATGTGCTGGACAACCTCGGTGACCCGGGCGCGACCGTGGCGGCCGATGAGGCGGGTTTCCGAAGAAGGGAAGCAAATCCGCCGTTGCGCAGCGGCAGTAGTGCGGTCACTGCCGGGCGGATCGAGAACTGCCGGCTCGGAGTGTTCTTGACCCGTGTCTCGGTCAACGGGCTGGCATTGATTGACCGCGAACTCTACCTCCCGGCGTCGTGGACCGGCGATCGGGAACGCCGCGCGGAAGCCGGTTACGACTTCGAGTGGTTCACCGCCAATGAGGCCTACGACGACAACTCCAGCCTGCGCGACTGGGGCGAACTGACCGGACTCAACTAGCAAACCCTCCGAGCCGGCTTACTACATCTGCCACAGCGCCTATCCCATGCCTGTCACCGAACTCGTCCGCGTCGCCGGTATCCCGGTGGGCGATTGAATGCTCGCCGCCGCGTTCCTCGCCTTCGCCACCCACGCCATTGCGGAGCAGCTAGTACCCTTATCCTGCAACGAAATCAGAAGACTCTGGTCTACCTTCACCGACCCCGCCCACCCTGAAGCACACTAACAGCGACAACGCACCAAACATCGGCATCCCCGACATGCACACATGGCGGACCAGTGTGGCGCAAGCCGATCCGGCACGGAACGACTGCGCCACCGAGCCGTCCTGTGACGGAGCCGTCCACGGGTTGGGCGGTGCACGGGCCCGCTCTCAAGGTCTCGGCCTCGACAATCATCAACTGCGCGTCGAACTCGAAGCAGCCGGCGACCTGTTCGAGCGGATCGATCAGTACGCTCCAGCCCTGGCAATCGTCGAGGTCCCGCTGACAGACTTCGACGAATTCCCTGTCATCCGCGAACTCCGACGTTCGCGTGGCTTCCTGCCGGGGCCCCGTGCACGCCCCGTCTTAACGCGAGTTGGCTCGATCTGGCATCGCGGCATGGCTACCTAAGGGGGCACTCAAATTGATCGAACCTGCTCGTCACCAGCCACCGGCAGTCGACTTGCAAAATTGCTAAACTGCTTAGATGCTTGAGGTAGGTCGTGCCCCGGTCGCCGCAAAGGAGAGTTCGTGTGAGTCTCGATCGGCCGTCGTCGGAGACTGATCCCCAGCGGGTGGCCGTGGTGTCCGACGGAAGTGCGTTACCGCTGGGTGCCGATGTGAGTGCCGTGCTGGGCACGGACGCGACGTTGATCGGCGGCCTGGTCGGCGCGGCGGCGGTTCCCAGGGTGATCCTCGCCGATACTCCCGAGGGTCTCGCGGCCGGGGTGCGCGCGTTGCCTGCCGACGTCGGTGCGGTGTTGCTGGCCCATGTCGATGCACGCCGGGCTCACCGTGTCACGCATGAGCTGCAGGTCCAGGAAGTCCGTCCCACGGTGTCGGAGCACGACGTCAACGCCGTGGTGCTTGCTGCGGTTGCGCTGAAGTCGATGGCTTTCGACGGTCGGCGGCCGCGGCACTGCCGGGTGGTGCTGGCCGGTGCGGCGGAGTTGCCGATGCTGCCGGCGATCCTGACGGCCGGCGGCGTCGGTGACCTCTCCACGTGGAATCCGTCGGACTCCGCGGTTATTCCGCCGCACACCGTGCTGGACGGCGCGGACCTGGTGATCGACCTGGTCGGTGAGCCGTCACCGGCCCTGGGTTACCGCAGCGCCGGGCTTTCCGCGATCACCCGTGAGGACGCGCACGTCGCGCCGTTCGTCAGCGCCGGTCTGCTGCGCGCGGCCACGCTCTCCGCGGGACTGAACTTCGACGCCGAGGTGTTCGCCGCGTGCGCGCGGGAGCTGGCACCGTCCCTGCCGCGCGATCGGCCGATCGCGCGAGGGCAGGGTTTGAGGTTGACCGAGTTGGTCTCCGACATCGCGACAGGGGTGCACCGCAACCGACGCCGTCGTTGACGGGTCGTGCGCTCCGGCGCTTCACCCGGCAAGGTGCGTCGTCAAGTTCGTCACCATTGCCGCCCAGCAGTCGGGGCGGGCGGCTTTCACCGGGAATGTGCTGGCCGGAGGACGTCCACGGCAGCCTGGGCGACGCGGCTGACGAGGTCGGGATCGGACAGTTCCGGGAGCGCGCGGTCGACCGGCACCATGGTGGCCAGCGCCTGAGCACACGCGCGGTGCACCTCGACATGGCGGGCCGGATCGCCGGCCCATCCCGGGGTCGGCACATCCCACAGCGCCCGCAGCAGCCCAGGCAACGCCAGCAGGTGCGCGACGGGGTCGCGGGGTCTCCCGACCGTCTTCGGCACTGCGTCGCCGAAGGCTGGGTGGATCGCGTCCGCGGCGCCTGCCAGATCGATCACGATGCTGGTGTTGCGGGCGATGCCGGATAGCGGGTATCCGAGTGCGTCGGCCCTCGTCAAGGAGGCGATATCGCCGACGCCGGCCGCCATCAGCAGCAGGGGAAGCAGGGGGACGGTGTCCGCACCGGCCACGACCACCCGGGCGTCGAACGGCGCGATTTCGGCCCGGCGCAACGCCGCCAGTACCTGTGTGGCGAGGGCGATGCCGTGGGTGTCTTCTTCGGTGACGACCGGGATCCTCTCGCTGCGCCCCAGGTCGCTTTGGACGGTGCGGGCGCGCACGGGATCGGTCCGGGCCAGGAACACCGCCGTCGCGCCGGTCGGCAATGCCCGTACGGCCGCGGCGAGTTCCCCGGCGTCGCGAGCGGTGACCGCGACCGGGAACGGGTTCAGGAACGTGTGCGCTTGCAGCAACCGGACATCGACGCCGAGCGCGTCGAACACGTCACCCGGATCGTTGCCCTCGGTTGCGGAAAGGCCGCTCCCGTCGCTGACGATGGCCAGCCCGGCCGCGCCTGCCGATCGTCTCACGGCGAGTTCTCGAGGGCGGCGCGATCCTCGTCCAAGGCCGCACCGACCGCAGGCTGCACGAGCGCCGCGGTATCAACGTCGTGACGCGCGGCCAGCTCGAGCAGTTCCGCCAACCGGACCCGGTGGAGGTACGCCTCGTACGGATGCCCCGCCGCCGTGGCCGCGATGGTGGCGTCCTGCGCCTCCCCGATCCCCCGACGCAACTCGCTCGCGAACTCACTCATCAGCCCCGGCCTCCCGCCCAGCCCGTTCGAGACCTATAGAACCTACCATGTTCACAGTTAAGGAATTACGCAACTCCTGCACTCGGGTCGTGGGCCCCACTCCAGGACACGGATCCGCGCGTGGCGCTCGAGCGGGCGGGGCTGTCGACTCGCCCTCGCCAGCCGGACCCGGCCCGAGTCAGGCGCGACAACGGTGATGTCCGCGCCCGGGTGGGCGTGCTCGGCGAGCAGCGGCCGGGCCCGCAGATGGTCGGCCGGGCCGTCGAAGAACCTTCGGATCTGCGCGGTGCGCAGGTGGAACCGCGAGCGGGGCAGGACGGAGGACCGCAGTTCACACGGCCCCGCCGGCAGTGGTCGTCAGGACGTGTTCTGCCGGGTGCGGAACAACTGGGTGACCGAGTCGGTCACCCGATGGGTCAGCGCCCGGGCCTTCCCGTGCGACACCGGCCAACCGGCGCCGGCAGCGGCTAGCGCCAGCGCTGCAGTGTGGTAGGTCTCGACGTCAAACCACGCACCGGCCGAGGTGCGCAGGGCGGCCCGCAGCAACCCGGCAGCGGCGCACGGCGCCGTGTACGCGTCGCCGCGGGTGATCACGATCATCCCGAGGTCGTGCTCGGCCGCGGCCCAGCCGGGAAGGCCACCGACCAGGTCGAGCACCGCGTGCGCGCCGGACACCACGTTCCGCAGGGGGAGCCTCCCGGCATCGGCCGGATTCCAGAGGGTGAGGTCCGCGAAGCCCGCGGCGACCAGCAGCGGGGCCAGGATCGGCAGCTCCCGGGCACCGGCGAGGACGACGCGACCGCACTGGAGGCCCCCTGACCGCCGGCCGTGTCCGGTCACCGCGCCCAGCAGCGCCGCGGTGAGGGCGATCGCGGTCGCGTCCTGGTCGGTCACCACCGGCCGCGCGCCCCCGGCGCGCAACTCCTTCTGGGCCGCGCGGGTCCGGCCAGGGTCGGCGTGGGTCAGCAGGACCGCCCCGGCATCCGGGGGCAACGCACGAACACCGGCGACGAGCTGGGCCGCGTCCGTGGCGTCGAGGGTCACTGGGCGTACCGGGACCTGCGCGAGCCCGCCGAGGTGTCTCGCGAATTCCTGCACGATCAGGTCGACGGCCACGCCGCTGCCGCGCAGGGCGCTGCCGTCGGAGACCACCGCGGCCCACCCGGACTCCTCACCGGTGCCCGGCTCGTGCTTGCCACTCGTCATCGGGTCAGTCCTGATACGGCCGGTTCACCAGCACGGCGGGGTCGACCCAGCCGGTCGTGTCCACGTCGTGGCGGTCGATGCGCAACTCGACTCCCCGGTCCAGTCCCGCGTCCCGCGCGGCCGTCAGAGCATCCAGGGCGCTGGCGCAGGCGAATCCACCCCTTCCATTTGACCGATCCATGTTCTCGATAGTTAATGAAGTTTGCAAGTCATGGTCGTTGCCGGCGTAGGAGAAGTTGAAGCTCTTGTTGATCAGGCGGGAACCACGTCCGCCACCGCGCTGCAACACCGTAGGCGTCGGCGTGCCGGGGCGAGGCCACCTGCCGGGCACCGTAGCGGCCGGCGTCGTACACCCGCCCGAACGCCGAGCCGATCTCCACCTCGCAACCGTTGCCCGACCCGGCGGCCACATGCCGGACCGCCCGGCCTGGGGGATCTTGGGCCACGAACTCAGCACACCGTGCTTCCTGACGTGTGATCGCGAACGTGCGGCGACTCACCCGCCCCGCAAGCCGCGCGTCCGCGGAGCGAGTTCTGCGGACGCCGCCGGCATGCGCAGGTCGTCGAGCAGTTCGACCTGGCCGGTGAGCACGCTGGTCAGGATCTGCCGGGCGACCCGCAGCAGCTCGGCCACGTGCGGGCTGGTCAGTGAGTAGTAGACGGTCGAGCCTTCCTTGCGGGTCACCACCAGGCCGGCGCGGCGGAGCACGGCCAGTTGCTGGGACAGGTTCGCCGGTTCGATCCCCACCTCCCCCAGCATCTCCGCCACCGCGTGCTCCCGCTCGCTCAGCAGCTCCAGCGCCCGGATCCGGACAGGATGCCCCAGCGTCTTGAAAAACTCGGCCTTCGCCTGGTACAGGAGCCTGCTCACAGACGCTCCTCACTCACACTTTCACCGACGATAGGCAGCATCATCAACAGTTGCTAAGATTAGCAACTCTGAAACCTGCTGGCGCAGCGAGTGAACCACAGCGAGGTCGCGATGCCCGGATCACGCGTCGCCGACGTCATGACGAGGACAGTCATCACGGTCGTGGTCGACACCCCGTTCAAGGATCTCGTCGCCACCATGATCGGCCACAGTCTCGACGCCGTCCCGGTGATCGACTCGTACGGCCGCCTTCTCGGTGTCGTCGCGGACGTCGACCTCCTCCCGAAGCTGGAGTTCCACTGCGGCGCCGAACTGCCCCCACTGCTGGGCGGCCTGCGCGCGCGTGCCCGGTGGCGCAAGGCCGCCGCGCTGACTGCGGCCGACGTCATGACCACGCCCACCATCGGCGTCCGCGACGACGCGCCCGTCGAGGACGCGGTGCGCGGGCTGGCCAACGGACAACTCCGCCGGCTCTGCGTCGTCGACGCTGCCGACCGGCTCGTGGGTGTGGTGACCCACCTCGACCTGCTCGGGGTGTTCCTGCGCAGTGACGTCGCCATCGAGGACGACATCGAGCGGCAGGTGATCGGCTCCCCGTGCTCACCGGACACGGTGACGGTGCGGGTCGCCGACGGCGTCGTCACCCTCGATGGGCGGCTGCGGCTGCGCATCATGGTCGAACGGACCGTCCGGCTCACCAGCGCCGTTCCCGGCATCGTGGCCGTACGCAACCACCTCCGCTTCGACGTCGACGACCTGATGATCACCGGCTTCTGACTGCCGGCGCGATCAGCGGACCGGCGAACATCGCGCCCTCTCCGCACGACACCGAGTCCCGCACAGGATGTCGGCCAGGCACAACTCGCCCGTCAGGGCCGAGCACGAGGTGCAGGCGGACATCGATTCGGCTTCCTACGGACCAGCGCACGGAGTCCGGGGACTGACCGGACGAGCAGCACGATCGATCGCTGGGCCACGACGGTCGGCTCGACTCAACCTCAGTCAGCATCCACTTTGCGTGGCCGCCCGCCACCGGCACCCTGACCCGGTCGCGCCGCAGCCCACCGCTCGATTTCCGCCCTCCGACCGAGAGCCCAACCCGGCGTCCGCCCGACAACGACATCCGGCTCCGGAAACGGATGCGACCCAGCATACCGAGAACGCCAGTTCGCCACCGCACGATGCCCGACACCGAACCACGACGCAATCTCCACCATATCGGCATAACGGAAAACCGTGCCCGGCGGCGCGACCGGACCGTCCGAGAACTCCACCCCGCGAAACTAGCAGGAACAACCAAGTACAGCCGGACACGCGACGGGCTTGGCGCGTCGGCCGGATCGAGACCCCTGGCTGTCAACGACCGCAGTGGCGGCAATTTGCCCCCTGCCTGCCTTGATCTTGCACGTGGCGCCTGCGACAGCGCCGCTGCTGCACACGAGGGACAATCCGTTGCGGACGGCGTCGACCGCCGAGAGATCCCGCTGGCCCCGCGGGTCGGATGATTCAGCCGGGGAGTTCTTCGATACTCCGAGGTTCGACGCGTGGCACGGCGTTCATGGCGTGCCTGAAACTGGTGGATGCCTCGTATGCCTGGCGCCGGACACGCATGATCGAGCCGAGCGGACGGTGTGCGGCCAAGGCGTGCCATGGGTTGAAGGACAGCACGTCGTCGGCGTACACGCGGCGTGCCGCACTACCGGCGTCCTGCGGCGGGAAGCTGAGCTTCGCGATCGGCAGGTGCGGCGACTCGGACTCGGGCCACAGCACGGACGCGTCCTCGACGGGCATGGTGGAGATGTCCGTGCACAGCTGCGCCCTGAGCTCGTACTCCGCGGCGTTGTCGCGGAAGAAGTCGACGACGAGCTCTCGCAGCACCCCGTCCCCGTCGCGGTCGATCGGAACGCCGGTCAGCGTGCGGACTGGCTCGGACAGCGGCGCGGCACTGATCTTGGCGAGGTAGTCGCCGTAACGCAGGGCGGCCATCGAGTGGAACGTCTCGCCGAGGATGTGGGTGTTCGGCATGCCGAGTCCAGCTACCGGTGCGGGCTTCGGCAACTGGACCGCGTCAAGCACGTGCCCGGCGGTGCGGGCGACGACACCCGCCACCTTCAGCGCCGCATCCGGTACCTTTGCTTGTTTCTTGGCCAGGCGCATGGCCGCCAAGTACGCCTCGACGTGCCCGAACGGGATGGTCGGCTTGTTGACGAGCAGGAAGTCCTGGTTGCCGGTGTCGTCGTCTGGCAAGGCCCGCGGGCCGGGTACACCGAGAACCTTCACGGCGAACCCTCGCAGGCCGGCGATCTGGTCGCTGCGGATCTCGCCTGCCGCGGTGGACAGCCGCACCATGACGGGGTAGCTGGCCGGCTGGCCGAACAGCCCTTGCCTCAGTACGCCGGGCAGGTCCGGATAGACCGTCAGGTCGCCGCGCAGGACGCCGTGGCTCTTGGCGTGAGCGTCCCGCGTCGCATGCTGGTGCTTGTCGTAGGCCACCGCGTTCAGGGCGTGCAGTTCATCGACGATCTTCGCGACGATCTCGTCCTCGTCCGCGCGACGATGCTCGACTTCGGGGGTGTACTTGAGGTAATTCATCCAACTCATCTTCATGAATGCTGCAGGTGGCCGAAAATTCCGCAACGAGGGTTACAACCGGTACAAACCCTCAGGGCTTCGGCAGGGACACGACGTCTGAGCCGGCAGCATCGCAACGGGCAACCTGCTCCTCGGGTGTCATCTTGCGCGAGCTGACGACGACTCGGCCGGCCTGTCCCGCACTGCCGTCGTCAGGGTAGTCAACGCCGACCTTGAGCTTGTACTCCCTGGGCGACTGCCACGGCCGGAATGACGATGATTCGGAGACTGTGACGTCGGCTTCGAACGGCTGCAACACCTGTGCACGGGAGATCCAGCCCACATAGCCGGGTTTCACCGTGATCGCCGCGTCGCTGCCCGTGGAGTACGCCTCTTCCCAGGTGTGACTGTAGGATGCCTTCACACTCGCCGTCACAGACGCGAAGACGGCGCCGGCGGACTGACTGAGCGTGAGCGAACCACCGATCGACACCGATGACTTCACTGTGTCATCCCAGCGAATCCGCTTGGTGGAAGTCTGGTCGGCCGAGCAGTTCCAGAGACTGTCCGACACCTGCTTGTAGTCGGTCAAATATGCCTCACCCTTGACAGGACTGCCATAAGAACATTTCATGTTGGGGTAGTGGCAAGCGCTCGTCAGCAGGAAGCCGACAGGAAGCCGACGACTGCCGTCGGTGCTGGTCACCCACTGGTCCGCCGGATCGGTCTCGGCCGCCAGCGCGGGCGAAACGGTTGCCGTGATCAGCCCCAGTGACGCCAGGGCAAGTGCCGCAAAGTGCCGCAAAGGGCGGCGCACCCTCAAATTCATGTTTGATTCGTTTCTTCCGGCCTCGACAGCGAGGTTCCAAGGATTTGAAATCGAAGAGGTTGGGCACACCCCGCGGCACCATGCCACGAAGAATTGGCGGACGGAGCCGGTGTTACGGCTTCGCTGGAAATGCCGCTCCGGCGGGATCCCGGGGACAGGAATCCAGCTCCGCCTGGGTCATCGGGCGGGTATGGGTGGATGTGTTCCCTGCCGCCCCTGGGACCGGGGCACCGACGCCGGCGATGAACTCGTACTTGCCGGTCACCTTGTCGTTCTGCCACTGGTCCTGGTCGGTGACGGTGATCGTGCTGCCGAAGCGCTGCATCGGCACCGAACGCTCGACCCAGGCGGCCTGGCGCGGGCCCGCCTTCACGGCGGTGGATTCAGCCGTGGTCCGCGATTCACCCCATGTCGTACCGAAGGTCGCGGTGATCTTGGCACTCACCTTGTAGAACACAGCGTTCGCCTCGACGGCGACGCCGGCCTCCGCGCCGAGGAAGTTCGTCTGCCCGACGGTTTCCGACCAGGACACGGACGTGTCGGCAGGCAGGTCGGTGCAGTTGTAGAGCATGTCGCCGACAACGCGCCGAGGGCTGTCGTACCGCTCCCCCTTGACGGGCCGGCCTGCCGTGCAGCTGATCTTGTGGCCGTACTGGTCACGCCCCGATTCGCAGTGGGACAACAGTTCGCCCACCGTCCTCCCGTGCTCCGGGTCGAGCTGGTTGTACACCATCCGGTCGGAGCCGTCGTTGCCATCCGCGTGAGCCGGCGGTGCGGCCGCACCGACCAGCCCGAGTGACGCGAGGCAAACTCCTGCCACCGAGCGGCGCCCACGGCGCTTCTTCGACATACGTACTTGCTCGTTCATGACACTGTCGCTTCTTCCCAGCCTCGACTGCGTGCAGATCGAGGGATCTTGATCGAGCGTTGGGCCGCCCGAGCCTGGCCAGGCGGCTTTCTGGCATCGATCGTGGCGAATCGGACACACCCCGTGGTGTCCCCTGATCGGATGAACGGGCGGGTGACATCACGGTCAGCTTCACCGGCGACATCACGCTCCTCGGCCGGTTTTGGGCAGGCGCGGGCCGGCGCAGATGAAGCCCAGCCGCGCCGCGGCGGAGTTCGGCTTGGCGAACACCCGGTTTCGTCGCCGGCGTCGTAGTAGGCCGCACGATCAGCTCGTGCCCCGGCGGATCTCCTGTTCGCGGCCCCACCCGATGTCGTCGGGGTCCTCGAAGGTACCCATCGGGTCGAGCACGAAGACCAATGGACATCCCGCCGGCTCCCATGAGACGCCATGTGCAACGGGTATCGGGCGCCGACGGTGAGACGGTCGTAGCCGAACTGCCGAGCTCGTTCTGCCGGTACCGTTGAATGAACAAGCACCCACGAGGTGCTTGGCCGCGAATAGCGATGGCCGGCCGGCGCAATCCCGGCAACGTGTCTTGAACCCGTGATCGGCGCATGTACGGGCAAGTTGAGCACGAGGTGTGCCGGTCCTCGCCGTGCCCTCATACCTGCCGAAACGTGCACCCTGCCGACATGCAGGACCACTAGCGTGACCATCGCGGACCGTGACTACACAACTCCCCCTTTGAAGGTTTCATGGCGACCCGCGAAGACCGAGTGCGGTTCTGGCTCTCCGCGCCGCTGGTGAACTTCAGGCAGCAGCGGCGCAGTGATCCAGCCGCTCACTGGACAGTGCACTTCGAAGCCTTCCTCATCGAACTGGGCGTCGGTGACGGTGAATACGATCCGGTAGCTCAAGCCATGAGTACTCAGCTCGACGCCATAGCGGATGACGACGAGCGCGACGCCTTCATCGAGAGCGACGAGTTCGAACAGATCGCGTACAAGCCAGAACTCTATGAGACCAACGCCGGCGCGCCGGCCGTTCCTGTCGTTCAGAATTTCAATACTCCCGAATGGCTGGGTTTCTGCGTAAGGCAATTGCCGAACTGGGACCGCTCCGAAGCATCCTGGCCCACGTTCTCCGACTGGTTCAAGGACGCAGCCCAACGGGAGGGAATGGCAAAGCTCGCCGACTTGTTTATCGCACAGTTCTCTGACGACGACCTTCCCGCGCGTGTCCACAACGCCAACGAATACTTCGCAGGCGCGCTCGAATACATGTCATCTACTAGCACCAGCCAGTCTGAGGAAGTCGCCGGCTCCGTCTCGTCACCCGAGCACCCCGATGCAACGGCGGCCGTGTACGGCGCCGACGCGAACGCCTGGTTCTACTTCTGCATCGATTACTTGCCCACATGGGACGATGACTGGAGCGACTTCCGTCGAACATTCATGGAGCAGGCTGCGGCAAGAGGCTTCGCGGACTGCGCCCGCGACCTCATGGAATACGCCGAGTCTGTACCCCCTTGACGCGCGCCGAGACTACCTCAACACGCATTTCACGCGGTCCAGGGCGCCCTCCGTCCCGATACCTCCGAAGAAGCCGCGCAAACCGCCGCTGACGACAACGAAACCGTCCCCGACGCCGGTTGACCCCAGGGCCGTTTCAAGATGGTCACGTGAATCCGAGTGGTTCGAAGGGCCGACGCGGGCAGCGGCCGGCTCATCAGCTGCCGGTCCGCCGCCAGATCGGCGAGCCCGCCGAGCTGGCCTGCTACATCGGCCACTCCAGCTACCCGGTCCCCGCTGGGCACGAGAGGAAACGTTCCAGTTCGCCAGGAGCGAGACTATGTTGGCCTACCGGCCGCCCGCACATGCGCGGACGTTGCCGGCGCGCTCGTCGTCGCCGTTGAAGCTGACCGTGATGTTGATCGCGAGCATGCCGTGCCCCGGGGGTGGGCGAGTGATGCCTGGTCTGGGCTGGTGCGACAACCGTAGTCGGGGACCGTTCTCGCGTTATCGCTGGTAGTGGCTGTGGCGGGCGCGGCAGTGGAGGCGCGGACAGGCCAACACTGTCCGCAAGGTCGGCGGCGTCATCGTCTCGGCCCTGCGCACCCGACGGCCGCAGCGCGTCGAGGGTGGCCAAGGCTGGTCGCTCGACGTCGAGCCGGGGGTCGTAGCGTCCCGTTCGGGGTCAGGGTTCCGCGGTCGTCGTGACCGTCGTGCACGCCGGCGTCGCCCGACTCACCGTCGCTGACGGGCTCGACGGGGCCTCAGTTGACCCTGCGACCGCAGGAGCCGGCGGGCAGTGCGCCGCTAGACAGCGACCCGGGGCGATGCCGGCTACGCGACCAACCACCGGACCTTGCCCAAATTCGGCCGCAAGGCATCCGTCAAGTGTCCATAGTGGAATGATCTCGGGCAGTCGGCCTCAGTCGTCATCGAAGCTTGTCGGGGTCACTTTCCGTGCTCCGCCGGTCGGCAGCTGCTCGATCTGTGAATCCACGCGGAGCTGCGGCAAGCCGTATCGTCAAGATCGACATCGGAACGCGGTTGAACGGAGACCTCTGACCGGGGCAGACGCGGCCACGAGGAACCTCGCCGGCCGGAGCGGCTGGGACGTCTCTCGAAGATCACGATGTCAGTTACGCTTTTCGGGTTCTAGGCGCGTAGGCGAGTCGACAGGGGTTGCGCCGTCTATCTAGACTGCTGGTTGCCGACGGAGTCGATCAACTGTCCGGCTGAGTGGTTCCGCCGCGACGGCCGGCGAGGGGGACACAATCTTGTACCTAGGGGGACGTCTTGCTGCACGCTCTCGACGGGGGAACCGATTCTGTGACCGGCGCCGAGGCGGCTGACACCGCAGAGCCAGCTCCGGCGGGGAATCGGCATGAAAAGATGCTGCGGCTGCCCATCGGCGCCCTGCTTCCGGCGGATTCGCCCCGGCTGCAAGGGGAAGACCACGAGCACGTCCGCGCGCTGGCCGAAGTGGACGAGGAACTGCTGCCGCCGGTGGTCGTGCACCGCCCGACGATGCGGGTGATCGACGGCATGCATCGGCTGCGGGCCATGGAATTGCGCGGCCGCGGTACCGTGCGGGTGTGCTTCGCCGCCGACGACGAAGACCCCTTCGTCCTGGCGGTGCAGCACAACATCCAGAGCGGGCTGCCGCTGTCGCTGGCCGACCGGACCGCGGCCGCGGCGCGGATCCTGGGGCTGCGCCCGCACTGGTCCGATCGCCGGATCGCCTCGGTCACCGGGCTTTCCGGGAGCACGGTCGGCGCGATCCGGGCACGTTCGACTGGGGATTCCGCACAGTCGAACACGCGCCTGGGCCGTGACGGACGCCGGCGTCCTGTCGGGCACGGTGCCGAAGGCCGCATACGGGCGGCCCGCCTCCTGCGAGAGAACCCTGACATGCCCGTGCGGCAGGTGGCGACGGCCGCCAAGATTTCACCGTCGACAGCGCTGGACGTGCGCGACCGGATGCGCGACGGTCGCGATCCCGTGCCCGCCAAGCTCCGCAACGGCCACCGCCAGCGGAAAAGGCCCGCGCCGGAGGTGCCGGCACCGCGGTCCGCCCCGGACTGGGAATCGGAGCTGAACCAGCTGCGCGTCGACCCGTCGCTGCGCTTCACCGACACCGGGCGTTTCCTGCTTCGGCTGTTCGACGCCCGGTTGCTCGGTCACGGCGAGCGAGCCCAGCTGGTCACGAGCGTTCCGGCGCATTGCCGGATGACGGTTGCCCGCCTCGCGCGCATCGTCGGCACGGCCTGGCACCAGCTCGCCGCCGACCTCGAACAACGCCATGGGAATCGGACCGAAACGTGACCGCGAAACCCCCGAAAGGGTGACATGCCGGGCCCGGTTCCCCCGGGTTCGGAGCCCGATGGGTGCTCGCTCGGGGGCATGAGCCGGCTGCGGTAGGCTTTCCGCGCAGTTTTGGTCCTGCCCCGGTGCCGGCGTTCGGCAACTCGTTTCGAGCGCGTTCTCCGGGCCTCCTGAAACAGAGAGCGAGCGATGCGAGACCGATTACAGGAGTACGACCCGGAGATCTTCGACGCCATTCTCGGTGAGGAGCGGCGGCAGCAGGCCGAGCTCGAACTGATCCCGTCCGAGAACTACACGTACCCCGAAGTGCTGGCCGCACTGGGTACCGTGTTCACGAACAAGTACTCCGAAGGGTATCCGGGAAACCGCTACTACGGGGGACAGACCTACACCGACGCCATCGAACGGCTGGCCACCGCCCGCGCTCGCGACCTGTTCGGCGCGGAGCACGCCAACGTGCAGGCGCTGTCCGGCGCCGCCATGAACCAGGTCGTGTACTACGGCCTGCTGGAGCCGGGTGACTCCATCCTCGCGATGGACCTGAGCCACGGCGGCCACCTGACGCACGGCTCACCCGTGTCGCACATGGCGCGGGTGTTCGACTTCCACCGGTACAAGGCCGACGCGAAGGGGCGCATCGACTTCGACGAGGTCCAGCGCATCGCCGAGGAGGTCCGCCCGAAGATGGTGCTGTGCGGGCACTCCTCGTATCCGCGCGACATGGATTACGCCGGCTTCAAGCGCGTCGCCGACTCGGTCGGGGCGCTGACGATGGCCGACGTGTCGCACATCGGCGGGCTGATCGCCGGCAACGCGGTGCCGAACCCGCTCGAGCACGGGTTCGACGTGGTCACCACGACCACCCACAAGAGCCTGCGCGGCCCGCGCGGTGGCCTGGTGCTGTGCAAGGCCGAGTTCGCCAAGCGGATCGACAAGAGCGTGTTCCCGGGCCTGCAGGGCGGTCCGCACATGCACACGATCGCCGCGATCGCGGTCGCGCTGAAGAAGGCGGCCGAGCCCGAGTTCCGCGAGTACGCCGCGCGCACGCTGTCCAACGCGCAGACGCTGGCCGGGCGGCTGATCGAGCACGGGGTCGAGCTGGTCACCGGCGGCACCGACAACCACCTGATCGTGGTGAACACGATCGCCTCGTTCGAATTGCAGGGACGCGAAGCCCAGCAGCTGCTCGAGCGGGCCGGCCTGGCCACCAACAAGCAGCTGATCCCGGACGACCCGCTCCCCGCGCAGCGGACCAGCGGCGTCCGGCTGGGCACGCCCGCGCCGACGACGCGCGGCATGGGTGACGCGGAGATGGTGACGGTCGCCGATGCGTTCGTCCGCGCCCTGCGCGCCAAGGACGACGAAGCGGCCGACGCCGTCCGCGCCGAGGTCCAGCAGCTGTGCGCCCGCTTCCCGGCGCCGGGCCCCCTGCTGCCAGCGTCGGCCTAAGCGGCACAGCACCACGAAACAGCGTTCGCGAGGAGCCGGGAGAAATTCTCCCGGCTCCTGGCGCGTACGGGGTTCGGCCCGCTGGACCTTGAGCACCGGAGATCACCTGGGTAACATTAGCGATCGTCGGAACAGCTGGAAAATGACTGTCATTCATGACCAGCGATTTTTCTCTTATCGACCGCCCGAGCCGTTCGCGCTGCGAAACGCCCAGTGGGAAGTGCCGATGTCGACTCAGATGACGCTGTTTGACGAAGTGTGCCGAGTACTGGTCGCGATGCTCGGCGAGGACGGGGCGGCCGGCCGGGCCGAGTTGTCCCCGTCCACGCCGCTGCAGTCGCTGGGCATGGACTCGATGAAGTACATCAACCTGCTGCTGAGCCTGGAAGACATCATCGGCCGGGACCTCGACGAGGTCGCCGAGCACATCGACCTCGCCCGGCTCGTCACGGTCGGCGATCTGGTCACGCTGGTGGAGCGGTTGCGGGCGCTGTGACGGGAGCTGGGTCATGACAAGCGACGACGAATTCGACGTGCGGGTCCTGCCCACGGCGGAGGACATCGCCTACTACCGCGAGAACGGCTACTTCGTCTCCAAGAAAATCCTCGGCGACGACCTGATCGCGCAAGCCCTGGAGGGCAGCGAGCGGCTGTACCGCGGCGAGTACGACGAGCGTTTTCCGTGGAGTGGCAACCGGAACGTGGATCCCAACTTCGGGGTCCGGTTCACCGAGCGCAACCGCAGCCGTGCCGACGGCTACGCCTCCTTCCACAGCTTCGGGCTCCGGGCCCTGGCCCGGCAACCGGTCATCTCGGCGATCGCCGCCGCGCTGACCGGCGCTGCGGAAATCCGGTACTGGAAGGACCAGCTCATCTACAAGGCACCCGCGGGCAGTCCACGGGAGAACGAAGGCGTCACCGGGTTCCACCAGGACAAGCGCTACTGGCCGACCTGCCGGTCCGACCGCATGATCACGGCCTGGATCCCGCTGCACGACTGCTCGACGGAGAACGGGTGCCTGGTGGTGATCAAGGGCAGTCACCGGTGGCGCAACAACCACGCGCTGGTCACCTTCGGCGAGAAGAACCAGGACTTCATCAAGTCGAAGCTGATCAACAGCGAGGGTGAGAAGCTGGTCGAGGTGCCGCTGGCCCTCGAACGCGGCCAAGTCAGCTTCCACGATTGCTACACGATCCACGGCAGCTACCCCAACGTGTCCGGCGCGCCGCGGCGGGCGCTGTCGGTGCACCTGCAGGACGGGGAAAACCGCTATCGCGACCTGAGCTTCCTGAACAAGGCGAAGCCGGTCTACCAGCACTCCCACGACCTCATCTGCCGCCGGGGGGAGAACGGCTTCCCGGACTACAGCGACCCCGAGATCTTCCCGACGCTCTACCGCCGCGCGACCGGGTGACCCGGCGGCCCGAGCTGATCCCCCGGACTCCGGAGAAGGCATGATCGACATCCACGTTCACCTGGCCGACGCGCGGTGCCTCTCACCGGGTTTCATCGCGGGCATCGCGGAGTCGATCCTCGAGGACGGCCAGGCCGGCGGCAGCCGCGTCAAGCGCGTGCTGCCCCTCTACCTGCAGGACCGGGACGGCAGCCGGCTCCTGTCCCAGATGGCCGCGCACGGGATCGCCAAGTCGATCCTGCTCATCGCCGACTTCGGGGCGGCGCTCGGCGAGCCGGCGCTCACCATCGAGGAGGTGCACGAGCACCACGCCGCCGTGGTCCGGGCGTCCCGCGGGAAGTTGGCGTTCTTCGCCGGCTTCGACCCCTCCCGCGGGCCGTCGGCGCTCGAACTCGTCGAGCACTGGACGGCCCGGCCCGAGTGCGAGGGCGTCAAGCTGTACCCGCCCTGCGGCTTCGAGCTGGACGACGAGCGGCTGCTGCCGCTCTGGCGGCACTGCAACGACAACGGCATCCCGGTCCTGACCCACTCGGGTCCGTCCCTGCCCCGGCTGGCCCCCGCGCGGCGGTACCCGCACAGCCTCGAGACGGTGGTCCGCCGGTTCCCGGACATCCGCATCGCGCTGGGCCACGGCATGGTCTGGGACCTCGAGGGGACCGTGCGGCTGCTCCAGCAGTACCCCGGCAACCTGTACGCCGACATCTCCTCGTTCCACCAGCTGTCCGAGGACGAGCTGGAGCTGATGCTGGAGGCCTGCGCCAAGGTGCCGGGCCAGGTGCTCTTCGGGTCCGACGCGCCGCTCTTCGACTTCTCGGGCAACTTGCGGGACGCGATCGACCGGATGCGCCGCCACCTGGCCCCGGCCCTGCAGGCGGGGTTGTTCGACCTGAACGCGCGCCGGTTCCTGAGCAGCACCGATGCCTGACCACCCGGGGCCGGAGGACGACGGTGTGAGCGTGGATTCGATCTATTTCTCCCGCGAGGCGACGGCGTTCCGCAAGCGGACGCGGCAGTTCCTGCACCGGCACGTCGTCCCGCGGCTCGACGAATGGGAACGCGACCGGCGGATCCCCCGCGAGACGTGGAAGCTGCTCGCCGGGGAGGGGCTGCTGGGGTTGCACCACCCCAGCGCCTATGGGGGCGGCGAACGGCCGTTCTTCCACTCGGTGGCCTACCTGGAGGAGCTCGGCCGGCTCGGCCACGGCGGCTTCCGCGGCGCGATGTCCGTTCACAGCTACATGGCGACGGCGTACCTGCAGCTGGCCGGCGACCACGGGCAGAAGCTGCGGTACCTCAAACCGGCCGTCGAAGGGGACATGATCGCGGCGCTGGCGATCACCGAACCGCAGGCCGGCTCCGACGTGTCGGGCATCGGCTGCCAGGCGCGGGCGACCGGCGACGGGTACACCGTCCGCGGGACCAAGGCGTTCGTCACGAACGGGATGAACGCGGACTTCCTGGTCACCGCGGTCCGGACGGCCGGCGGCCCGGCCACCGGCTCCGCCGGCATTTCGCTGCTCGTGGTCGACGCGCGGGCGCCGGGAGTGACGCGGACCCCGGTGGACACGCTCGGGTGGCACTGCTCCGACATCGCCACCGTCCGGTTCGACGACGTCCTGGTCCCCGGCCGCAACCGGCTGGGCCGCGAAAACACCGGGTTCGTGTGGATCATGAAGGCCTTCCAGCTGGAGCGGCTCGCGGCAGCCGTCCTGGCCATCGGCGAGGCCGACTGCGCGCTGGAGCTGGCCCGGCGGTACACGGGTGAGCGCCGGGTCTTCGGCCAGGTGCTGGCGAGCCACCAGGTGGTGCGGCACCGCCTGGCCGAGCTGGTGAGCCATGTGGAGGCGGCGCGCCAGCTCACCTACCACGCGGCCTGGCTGCACGACCGGGGGAAGCTGGCGATGTCCGAGTGCGCGATGGCCAAGCTGCGGGCCACCGAACTCGCCGTGGACGTGACGAGCCAGTGCCTTCAGCTCTTCGGCGGACGCGGGTACCTGGCCGAAGCCCCGATCGCCCGCCTGTTCCGGGACACCCGGCTGGACACCATCGCGGGCGGGGCCAGTGAGATCATGCGGGAGATCATCGCCGACACCGACCTGTGACCGGCCGTCAGCACTTCTGCAGGACGAAGCAGCCCCACCGGAAGTAACCCACCATCAGGCAGGTGAAGGCCGCGCCGGACGTCACCGGGTTCGCAGCCGCGTAGTCGGTGAGGTTGATCAGCACGTCGCACGAGAACACGTGCCCCAGCCGCGGCAGGTTGTCGAGGTAGAACGCCTCCTTGCCGACGCCCAGCTCCCGCATGATGCCGCGCTGGATCAGGGTGTTGTAATTGCCGCAGAACACCTTTTCCATCTTTTCCCGGGGGAGCTCCGGCGGAATGGCCCGCCACAGCCGGCCGAGGTTCTTCACCGAGTTGTCCACGAACTGGAGCACGCCGAACGTACGGGTGAGGTGGGACAGGTCGCTGCTGGTCGCCAGGTGTTTCAGCGCGTAGTCGCCCGCGGTGCGCGACAGGACGAACGACAAGGCCCCGTCGCTGAGGATGGATTCGGCGGAGTCCATGAACCGGTCGCGGTCCCGGGCGCACTTGTCGCCGACGATGATCAGCACGTTCGAACAGGCGCCGCCGCGAAGCAGGCTCGATCCCAGTTCGAGCGCGGCGGACAGGTTGGCGCACTTGGAGAAGGTGACGCCGTAGAACTTCGCGTCGGCCAGGCCGTGGTCGCCGAGGATCTGCGCGACCTCGGGGTAGTCCAGGTCCAGCGCGTGGATGGAGTTCACGGTCGGGGCGAACAGCACCGCGCCGACATCGGCCGGTGCGACGCCGCTCGTGCGCATGGTCTCCCCGGCCGCGCGGCTGCACAGCTCCGGCAGGCTCAGCGGGCTCTTCCGGTAGTGGTGCAGGCCGAGCTTGGTGAAGACCTGCACCTGTTCCGGGTCGCCGCCTTCGATCTGGGCGAGCGGCACGGGGTCCCCGACCGCGTAGGCGATACCGCACAGGTAGAGCGATTCTGCGAGCATTCTCGACGTCCCTGGGATTGAGGCGGAAACCGCGGGCGGCGAATTCGGCCGCGGCGCGAGTTCGGTACAGTGCAAGGCTTATGAAGTCGCTGTTCCCCGTGATCCGGCAGGTGGCGCCCCCCTCGGCCGTCGTGGCCGGCCTGATTTCCGTGCTGGTCGGCACCGCCAGTTCGGCGGCGATCGTCTTCGCCGCCGCGAAGGCCGCTGGTGCGTCTTCCGGTGAGCTGGCCTCGTGGATGCTCGCGCTGGGCGTCGGCATGGGCGCGACGTGCATCGGGCTGTCCCTACGGTATCGCACCCCGGTGGTCACGGCGTGGTCCACGCCCGGTGCCGCGGTCCTGGCCACCAGCTTGCTCGGCGCCACCATGGCGCAGGCGATCGGCGCGTTCCTGGTGTCCGCGGCGCTGATCACCCTGAGCGGCGTCACCGGCTGGTTCGCGCGGGTGATGGACCGCATCCCGGTGGCCATCGCGGCGGCGCTGCTCGCCGGGGTCCTCGCCGAGTTCGGCACCGGCCTGTTCACCGCGATGCACACGAGTTTCGGCGTGGTCTTCCCGATGTTCGTGGTGTACCTGCTGTGCCGCCGGTGGTGGGCGCGGTACGCGGTTCTCGCCGCTTTGGTCACGGGGGTCGTCGCGGCGGTGTTGTCCGGTTCGATCCGGCTGGACACCGTGGACCTGGCCGTCGCCACCCCGGTGTTCACCGTGCCGCAGTTCTCCTGGCCGGTCATCGTCGGCGCCGGCTTGCCGCTGTTCGTGGTGACGATGGCGTCGCAGAACCTCGCCGGCGTCGCGGTGCTGCGCAACGACGGCTATCAGGTGCCGGTGTCCCCGCTGATCGGCTGGACCGGTGCGGCGAACCTGGTGCTCGCGCCGTTCGGGTGTTTCGGACTCAACCTGGCGGCTATCACGGCGGCGATCTGCACTGGCCGTCAGGCGCACGAAGACCCCGCCCGCCGCTTCCTGGCCGGGGTGTGGGCCGGGGTGTTCTTCCTGAGCCTGGGCGTGCTCGGCGGCACCGTCGGCTCCCTGCTGACCGCACTGCCGATGCCCCTGATCGCGGGGATCGGGGGCCTGGGACTGCTGAACACCATCATCAGCTCCTTGACCTCGGCGCTGGCCGACGAGCGGTGGCGTGAGGCGGCGGTGGTCACGTTCCTGGCGACCGCGTCCGGGGTGACGCTCCTGGGCATCGGCTCGGCCTTCTGGGGCTTGCTCGCCGGTGTCGTCACGGGGGTGGTGACGCGGAGCAGGCGGAAGGCGCGTCAGGTCGAGCAGTCCGCCGGCGCCGCGGCCGATGACGATCCCGTGAGCTCGGCCGGCACACGGGGCTGACCGGCCGCCTTCAGCCGTCCACGGGTGCGGCGGTGGTGGGGACGGTGCCGACCCAGCGGTGGTAGGCGTCCATGTCGACGTTGCTGCCGCACAGAATGGTCGCCACGTGGCGACCGGCGAAGCGGTCTCGGTCCTCGAGGATGGCCGCGATGCCCAGCGCCGCCGACGGTTCGACGACCAGGCCGGCGTGGTCGAGCAGCAGCCGCATGCCTTCGGTGATCGAGTGTTCCGACACCAGGACGGCGTCGTCGGCGACGACGAGGAGGTCCGCGAGGGCGTCCGGGTTCGGGACCCGGCCCGCCACCCCGTCGGCGATCGTGTTCGCGGATTCCGTGGTGATCGGGCGCTTCTCGTGCCAGGAAAGGGTCATCGCCGGCGCGCCCTGCGGCTGGACGCAGATCACCTCGACTTCCGGAGCCAGTTCCTTGACCGCGTAGCCGACCCCGCCGGCCAGCGCCCCGGTGCCCAGCGCGACCAGGACCGCGTCGAACCGGGCGGCGCCGGAGACCAGCTCGACGCCGATCGTCGCCGCGCCTTCGCAGGTTTCGACGTCCACGCTGTCCTCGATCCGCCGGATTCCGCGCTCCCGCGAGATGACCGCGGCCGCTTCGCAGGCGACGTCGTAGTCGCCGTCGACCAGCACGAGTTCGGCGCCGAGCGCGCGGATGCGTTCCAGCTTGACGGCGGGGGCACGGCGGGACGCCACCACGGTGACGTCGAGCCCCCGGCTGCGCCCGGACCAGGCGAGGGCCTGGCCGAGGTTGCCCGCACTGGCGCACACCACGGCCCCGCGGCCCGTCGACGCGAGCCCGCTCGCGATGAGCTCGGTGCCGCGCGCCTTGAAGCTGCGCACCGGATTCGCCGTTTCGAGTTTGAGGCTCACGGTGCACCCGAGTTCGGCGCCCAAGCCGGCGCACGGGTAGCTCGGGGAGTCGAGGAAAAGCGGGTCGATCACTTGACGAGCCGCCCGCACGCGGGCCAGGTCGAGCCGGGTATTCACCATGACGGGACAGTGTAATTCAAGGACCTGCGCGCTCTTGAGCGGACGGGAGGTCGCCGGTAGCATCGGTTCCCGACCGCAGCATGGGGCGATGAAAATTGGGGCCATGCGTAATCGAAGAATGATTTCAGTCGGCATCAAGCTCAGTCATGACGGCGGCGTCTCGCTTTTCGAGGACAATCGGCTCGTCCGCTGCCACGAAATGGAGAAACTCGACAACAACCCTCGCTATTCGGAGTTCCGGCTCACCCGGGACGAGCTGTCCGGCCTGCTCGCGGGGGTCGGCTGCGAGTGGGGCGAGGTGGACGCGCTCGTCATCGACGGCTGGCACACCACGCCGTTCGCGGTGACGCTGGGCGGGGAGGTGGTGCCCTTCGAGGTCGCCGAGTACGGTCACCTCTACGACGTCCGCGCGAACCCGCTGGCGCGCAAAGCGGCATTCAGCTCGTACTTCGGCCGGGAGTACACGAGCTACCACCACATCGCCGGGCACATCTTCTCCTCCTATTGCAGCAGCCCGATGGCCCAACGGGGCGAGCCGTCGTACGTGCTCTCCTGGGATGGCATGTCCTTTCCCCAGCTGTTCCACTACGGCCGGGACGGCAAGCTCGAGTGCCTGGGTTACCTCTTCCCCATGAGCGGGTTCATCTACACCTACTTCGCCGTCAATTTCGAGCCGTACCGGGACTACCGCCCGAACGACCTCTCGCTGGCCGGGAAGTACATGGCCTACATCGCGAAAGGCCGCAGGCAGCCGTCGTTGCTGGCGGGCTTCCACGCGATCTTCGACCGGCTGGTCGCCGGGAACGGCCCGGTCACCACCCACGAGCAGATGCTCGAGTTCGAACGCGCGCTGCTGCTCAAGCTGGTCTTCCGCGCCAAGGCCAGTGGCTTCGACGACCAGGACGTCCTGACGACCTTCCACTGCTTCCTCGAAGAGGTGCTGGTCCGTACGCTGACGGCCCGGCTCGACGAGCTGGACAAGGGGGTGCGGAACCTGTGCTACGCGGGCGGCTGTGCCCTGAACATCAAGTGGAACAGCGCCATCCGGCGCTCCTGCGGCCTGGCGGAGCTGTGGATCCCGCCGTTCCCCAACGACGCCGGTAGCGCCATCGGCACGGTGTGCACCGAGCTGGTCGCCAAGCACGGGTACGACTCGATCACCTGGGACGTCTACAGTGGACCGTCTATTCGGGACACGGCGTGGGAGTCGCCGGACTGGTCCGCGCGTGACTGCACGCTGGCCGAGCTGGCGCGGCTCATCCACGAGTCGCAGCAGCCGGTGATCGTCCTCAACGGCCGGGCCGAGCTGGGCCCGCGCGCGCTGGGCAACCGCAGCATCATGGCCGCGCCGACGTCGCCGGAGATGAAGACCTTGCTCAACCGGATCAAACGGCGGGAGTCGTACCGGCCGGTCGCGCCGATCTGCGCCGAGGAGGACGCGCCGCGGTTCTTCGACCCGGGCACCCCGGATCCGTACATGCTCTACGACCACCGGGTCCGGCCGGACGCGGTCGGGCGGCTGCCCGCGGTGTGCCACCTCGACGGTACCGCCCGCCTGCAGACCGTCGGCGAGCGCGAGAATCCGCGGATCCACGAGCTGCTGCGGCACTACGAGCGTCTCAGCGGGGTGCCGGTGCTGTGCAACACCAGCGCGAACGACCTCGGTTCCGGGTTCTTCCCCGACGTGCGCAGCGTCGCCGAGTGGGGGCACGTGAACCACATCTGGAGTGACGGACGGCTCCACACGCGAACGACGGATGCCGAGTGATCAGTGATTCCCGGCGGTGAAGAGGAACGAATGGCAACCAGCCCGAACGCCGACCCCGGAGCCGGGGGCGGCTTGCACGAGGTCTTCCGCCGCCAGGCCGCGGCGACACCCTCGCGGATCGCCGTCGAGTACGGCGAGGAAAGCCTGACCTACCAGGAGCTCGACCGCCGGTCCGACCGGCTCGCGAGCCACCTGGCCGACGGCGGCAGCGGGCCCGGTGAGGTGATCGGCCTGTCCTTCCCGCGGGGGATCGACATGGTCGTCGCCGTGCTCGGCATCCTGAAGGCGGGGGCGGCTTACCTCCCGATCGACGCGGATCACCCGGCGCGTCGCGTCGCTCACATCGTGGAGCACAGCGGGGTGCGGCGCATCGTGGCCGATCCCGGTCTGGCCGGCGCCTTCGACCGGCCGGGTTTGACGGTCACGGCGTACACCAGCGACGCCTTCGACAGCGAGGTCTCACCCGGCTGGGCCCCGGTGCCGGTGCCGCCCGGAGCGCCGGCCTACGTCATCTACACCTCGGGCACCACGGGTGCGCCGCACGGCGTCGTCGTCGGCCACGGGAACGTCGACCGCCTGTTCCGGGAAACCGAAGTCTGGTTCGGCTTCTCCGCGGACGACGTGTGGACTCTCTTCCACTCGATCGCCTTCGACTTCTCCGTCTGGGAACTCTGGGGTGCCCTGCGGTACGGCGGCAAGGTCGTCGTGGTGCCCGCCGCGACCGCCCGGACGCCCGAGCGCTTCTTCGACCTGGTCGCGGACAAGGGCGTCACGGTGCTGAGCCAGACACCGACAGCCTTCCGCGCCTTCGACGCGGTGGACGCCCGCCGCGGCGCGGACCTGGCGCTCCGGCACGTCGTCCTGGGTGGCGAGGCACTGGACAAGGAGTCCGCCGCGGCCTGGCTGGCGCGCCGCGGCGACACCCGCCCGCGGCTGGTGAACATGTACGGGATCACCGAGACGACCGTGCACGTGACCTACCGGCCGCTGACCGCGGAGCTGCTCGCGGCGTCGGAACACTCGCCGATCGGCGTGCCGATCCCGGACCTGACCGTGCACTTGCGCGACGAGAGCGGCCGGCCGGTTCCCCACGGCGAGGTCGGGGAGATCCACGTGAGCGGACCGGGGGTAGCGGCGGGCTACCTGCACGACGCGGAACTCACGGCGGCTCGGTTCACGCGCTCGGACTCCGGCGAGGTGACCTACCGCACCGGTGACCTCGGCGTCACCGCCGACGGCGTCGAGTACTTCTACGTCGGGCGCGCCGACACGCAGATCAAGCTGCACGGTTACCGGATCGACCCGCGGGAGGCCGAGACGATCGCGGACGCGGAGCCGGATCTGTCCGGCTCCGTCGTGCTGAAGGTGTCGCCGCCGAGCAGTGAGCCCCACCTCGTGCTGTTCTCGTTGTGCCGCAACGGGGCCACCCCCGAGCGGCGCCAACGGGTGCTGGCTCGGATCCGCGAGTCCTTGCCCGCCTACGCCTGCCCGGCGCAGTGCGTCCTGCTCGCCGAGCACCCGCGCAACCACCACGGCAAGGTCGACCACGACGCGCTGCGGGAGATCTACCTGGCGCAGCCGCGATCGCCGCGGCCGGACCTGGCCGACGGCCACGCCGAGACGGTGCGGGCCATCTGGGAGCAGGTGCTCGGGCGCCCCGTCACGTCGTCGCGCACGGACTTCTTCGAAGGCGGCGGCACGTCCCTGGACCTGATCCGGATCATGCAGGAAACGCAGAAACAGCTCTCCGTCGAGGTCGACCTGGGCGCCTTCGCCGACGGTCTGTCGCTCGACGTCTACGTCGACCACGTCGGCGCGCAGTGCGCGGCCAGGAACCGGAGTTGATGTCATGAGCAAGTTCAGCCTCACCCCCGCCGAGCTCGCCGGCTTTCGGAAGAACGGCTACGCCGGCCCGTTCACGCTGTACGAGCCGGAGGAGATGGCCGACCTCTGGCGCCGGGAGCGGCTGAAGCTGCTCGACCGCAGCCGCGCCGTCTACCCGGACGCCGAGGCGATCTCGCAGGGCACCAACATCTCCAACTACGACCGCCACCTCGACAACGCCTTCCTGGCCGAGCACATCGCGCGGCCGGAGATCGTGCACCGGGTGGCGAGCATCCTCGGCAACGACGTCATCTGCTGGCGGTCGGAGTTCTTCCCGAAGTACCCCGGCGACGAGGGCACCGACTGGCACCAGGCGGACACCTTCGCCAACGCCGGCGGCGAGCCGCAGATCGTCTGGGAGGAGGACCGCGAGTACGGCGGCACGATCACGGTGTGGACGGCCTTCACCGAGGCCAGCACCGAGACCGCCTGCCTGCAGTTCATCCCGGGCACGCACCGGCAGATGTTCTACGACGAGACGCTGGGCATGCACTACGACCCGGAGAAGAACCGCGACAAGACCAAGAACGGCGTGCGGCGGGGCTTCTTCGGCTACGACTACCGCCAGCTGCAGATCGACCCGGACTGGTCGCCGGACGAGAGCAAGGCCGTGTCGATGGAGATGCGGGCGGGGCAGTTCATCGTCTTCTGGTCGACCCTGATGCACGCCTCGCACGGCCACGCCGGCAAGACGCAGGAGATGCGCCTGGGCTTCGCCGGCCGGTACGTCCCGGCCTCGGTGCACGTCTACCCGGGACTGTCGGAGATCCACGAGTACGGCGGCCGCATCTCGCTGGAGAACTTCGGGTGCGTGCTGGTATCGGGAGAAGACCGGTTCGGCCGCAACCGGCTGCTGACCCGCACGACGACCGGCGTCCCGTTCGCCAAGAGCTGACCGTGACCGGCTTCGGGGCGTGGGCGGCGACGGCCGTCGAAGTGTTCGGCGAGATCAAGCCGCTGGCCGGCCGGTTGCCGCAGGACCGCTTCGAGGTGGCCGTGCCCGACGGCGATCCGCACGGGGACGCGGCCGGGCGGCTGCTGGGGAGCGTGGCCCGCGAGGTCGGCCTGCGGCAGGCGGTCGACGTCCGCCGCGGCGGGGAACAGGCGGCCAGCTCGTTCGC
>NZ_JAAGNB010000439.1:0-9411 GCF_010550475.1 Amycolatopsis sp. SID8362 | reverse complement strand
CCGCCACCCGCGCGACGTCGCGCTGGCGCTGGCCGCCGGCGCGTCCGCGGCGATGGTCGGCTCGTGGTTCGCCGGCACCTACGAATCCCCCGGCGACCTGCGGTTCGACGAGCAGGGCCGGCCCTACAAGGAGTCGTTCGGCATGGCGTCGAAGCGCGCGGTGGGCGCGCGGACGCGCACCGACAACTCGTTCGACCGCGCGCGGAAGGCGCTGTTCGAGGAGGGCATCTCGTCGTCGCGGATGTCCCTCGACCCGCAGCGCCCCGGCGTCGAGGACCTGCTGGACTCGATCGGCTCCGGCGTCCGCTCTTCGTGCACCTACGCGGGCGCCCGCACCCTGGAGGAGTTCCACGAGCGCGCGCTGCTGGGCGTCCAGTCGGCGGCCGGCTTCGCGGAGGGCCGCCCCCTCCCCTCCGGCTGGTGACCGCGGTCGTGAGTGTTCAGTCGGGTTCTAACCCGACTGAACACTCACGACCCCTGCGTCAGCCGTGGTCCTCCAGCATTTCGGTGACCAGGGCGGCGATCGGCGAACGCTCCGAGCGCGTCAGCGTGACGTGCGCGAACAGCGGGTGGCCCTTCAGCTTCTCGATCACCGCCGAGACACCGTCGTGGCGGCCGACGCGCAGGTTGTCGCGCTGGGCGACGTCGTGCGTGAGCACCACCCGGGACGCCGTGCCGAGCCGCGAGAGCACCGTGAGCAGCACGTTGCGCTCCAGTGACTGCGCCTCGTCGACGATGACGAACGCGTCGTGCAGCGAGCGGCCGCGGATGTGGGTCAGCGGGAGCACCTCGAGCATGCCGCGGTCGAAGACCTCGTCGAGGACCTCCTGGCTGACCAGCGCGCCGAGGGTGTCGAACACCGCCTGCGCCCACGGCTGCATCTTCTCGCTCTCGGACCCGGGCAGGTAGCCGAGGTCCTGCCCGCCGACCGCGTAGACCGGGCGGAACACCACGACCTTGCGGTGCTGGCGGCGTTCCATCACGGCTTCCAGGCCGGCGCACAGCGCGAGCGCCGACTTGCCGGTGCCGGCCCGGCCGCCGAGCGACACGATGCCGACGTCGGAGTCGAGCAGCAGGTCGAGCGCGACGCGCTGCTCGGCGCTGCGGCCGTGCAGGCCGAACGCCTCGCGGTCGCCGCGGACCAGCCGGATGCGCTTGTCCGCCGTGATCCGCCCCAGCGCGCTGGACGTGCCCGCGAGCAGCCGCAGCCCGGTGTGGCAGGGCAGCGCCGCCAGCTCGTCCATGCCCCACTCGACGGGGTCGACGGTGCTGCCGCCGAACAACGCGTCCAGCACCTCCTGCTGGACGTCGACGTCCGCCATGCCGGTCCAGCCGGACGGCGTCACCTCCTGCGCGCGGTACTCGTCCGCCTCGAGACCGACGGCCCCGGCCTTGACCCGCAGCGGGATGTCCTTCGTGACCAGCGTGACCGCCGCGTTCTCCGCCGCCAGGTTGAGCGCGCAGGCGAGGATGCGGTGGTCGTTGGAGTCGGTCCGGAACCCGGACGGGAGCACCGACGGGTCCGAGTGGTTCAGCTCCACCTGCAACGTGCCGCCGTGGTCCCCGATGGGGAGCGGCGCGTCGAGCCGGCCGTACTGGCGGCGCAGGTCGTCGAGCATGCGCAGGGATTCCCTGGCGAACCAGCCGAGCTCCGGGTGGTGGCGCTTGGCCTCCAGTTCACTGATCACGACCAGCGGAAGCACGACGGCATGCTCGGCGAAGCGGGTGACCGCCCACGGGTCCGACAGGAGGACCGACGTGTCGAGCACGTACATGTGCTGCTGGGATTCGGGCGAGGTCGAGGCTTTCTCCGGGCCAGGAACGGCACCGGTCGAAGAGTGGCCAGAGGCCTTACGGGGCAAACGCTGCGCAGTCACGACGGCATCTCCCTCGAGGGCGTGTGCACCTCACGCCCGCACTCGCTGGGCCGGGCACCTCCCTGGCTGGACCACTCCTCCTGACCGGTGGGTCAGGTGGCGCGGCCACGAGGGCCGGGTGCCGGCCCCCTCGTGCGTCTCGTGGGCGGCTGCGCCGCCCCCTCGATCACCGTCACGACCAGGGCCTCCCGCGAAGACCCGCACGGAACGCGTGTCCTCTCTTCGGAAGGTACCCACGAATGCCGGATCGCGCAGGGAGCCAACACGGTGATTCGCCAGATCGTCACCTCACTGTCGGTCGTCCGACATCGACGTCCCGTGACGGCTACCGTGGGTCACCGGCCTCTCGATCGATGCACACACGTCGGAATGATCTTGGCAAAATTGCTGACCCGTTGTATTCACATGATCGATTGACGGGCTTTTACCACGTTCGGGTATCCCGCGCATTTTGCGCCACCCAGAGAGAACCGGTCCGAGTGAAAGCGCCTGCTACAGGCTCACACAATGGGCGTACAAGCCGTACGAGCCGTCCGTTAAGCGAGTAATTTTCTTGCTGCGGGACACACCACCGGACCCCCGGTGCCCCGGATCCCAACAGTTCTACCTAGGAGTGTGCGAAGTGCTGAAGAAGGCTGGTTTCGTCGCCGCCACCGCTGCGGGTCTCATGATGATCGGCAGCACCGCGTTCGCCGCGACGGGCGACACGACGGGCACGCCGGACCCGACGTTCGGCGACGCCTACGCCACGTTCATCGAGGGCGGCGGCGCCCTGGGCTACGGTGCGGCCTCCCTGGTCGCCGGCGCCTACACGGGCATCGCCACCACCCCGGCGCTGATCCTGCACTCGCTGGAGCACCACCACTGAGTGTGACGCGCGAAGGGCCCCGGAGTCCGCTCCGGGGCCCTTCGGCGTGTTCAGGAACCGAACCGCCGGTGCCGCCAGGCGTAGTCGCGCATGGCGCGCAAGAAGTCGACCCGGCGAAATGCCGGCCAATACGCTTCGGTGAACCAGAATTCCGAATGCGCGGATTGCCAGAGCAGGAATCCGGAAAGCCGTTGTTCTCCCGAAGTGCGGATGATGAGGTCCGGATCCGGCTGCCCCGACGTGTAGAGGTGCTCGGAGATGTGGTCGACGTCGAGGATTTTCGCCAGCTCGTGAATGGTCGTACCCTCGTCGGCGTGCTGGCGCAGCAGCTTGCGCACGGCGTCCGCGATTTCCTGGCGCCCGCCGTAACCGACCGCGACGTTGACCTCCATCCCGCTCCGTCCCTCGGTGCGCGCGGCGGCTTCGCTGAGTCGCTTGGCGACCTCGCTGGGTAGCAGGTCGAGCGCCCCGACGATCCGCAGCCGCCACGACGTCCCCGGCCCGGCGAGCTCGTCGGTGACGTCGGTGATGATCTTCAGCAGCGGCGTGAGCTCGTCCGGATCGCGGTTGAGGTTGTCGGTCGAGAGCAGCCACATGGTGACGACCTCGACGTCGGCCTCCTGGCACCAGCTCAGGAAGTCCGCGATCTTCTTCGCGCCGGCCCGGTGGCCGTCCGCGACGTCCGTGAAGCCCGCTTCACGAGCCCAGCGGCGGTTGCCGTCGAGCATGATCGCGATGTGCCGGGGATGCCGGCCCGCGGCCTGCTGGATGAGGCGTCGGCCGTAGACGCTGTACACGACGTCGGACAAGAAGGAGCGCACACTCACGTCGAAGCAGCCTACGCACCCGATGTGAGGCGCGTGACTGAGCACTGCTGGAGAACCTACGCTCCCGTAACCTGGAAGGGTGAGCCTGACGACGGAACCGCCCGAGCCGGTGGTGGACCACCGCCCGCGCCTGCGCGGCCACATCCACTTCTGGACCTTCTTCGGCGCCCTCGCCGCGGCGGCGGCGCTGATCAGCCTGGCGGCGTCGACGGTGTCCCCGGTGGCGGCACTCGCGACGTCGGTCTACGGCCTGACCGTGCTCGGCCTGTTCGGCGTGAGCGCGCTGTACCACCGCCGGTTCTGGAGCCCCCGCGCGTACAAGTGGATGAAGCGCGCGGACCACTCGATGATCTTCCTGTTCATCGCGGGCACGTACACGCCGTTCACGCTGCTGGCCATGTCCAAGCCGACGGGGTACGTGATCCTGTCGATCGTCTGGGGCGGCGCGATCGCGGGCGTGGCGCTGAAGATGCTGTGGCCGCACGCGCCGCGCTGGCTCGGCGTGCCGATCTACATCGCACTCGGCTGGGTCGCGGTCTTCGTCTTCCCGGAACTGCTGTCGCACGCCGGCGTCGCGGCGTTGGTCCTGCTGTGCGTGGGCGGCCTGTTCTACACGCTCGGCGCGGCGTTCTACGGCTTCAAGTGGCCGAACCACTGGCCGGAGACGTTCGGGTACCACGAGTACTTCCACGCGTGCACGGTGCTGGCGGCGGTTTCGCACTACATCGCGATCTGGCTGGCCATGTACGCCTAGGGCCTGCCCCGCCGAGCAGGGCCTCGCTCGCACTCCCCGGCGAACGAAGCCCCTCGGCGGCCGGCTTCAGCCGAACATGCCCGGCTGGTACTCGCCCGCCGGGTTCTGGACGATCACGTTCAGGCGGTTCCACGCGTTGATCATCGCGACCAGGGAGATCAGCGCGCCGATCTGCTCGTCGTCGAAGTGCTTGCGGACCTCCGACCACGTCGTGTCGCTGACGCCGGTGTGCGCGTCCGCCAGGCGGGTCGCCTCCTCCGTCAGGGCCAGGGCCGCGCGCTCGGGCTCGGTGAAGACCACCGCTTCGCGCCACGCCGCCACCATCGCCAGGCGGACCGCCGTCTCGCCCGCGGCCGCCGCGTCCTTCGTGTGCATGTCGAGGCACATGCCGCAGCCGTTGATCTGGCTGGCCCGGATCTTCACCAGTTCCTGCGTCGCCTTCGGCAGCGAGGACTCCTCGACCGGGCGGGACGCCGCGATCAGGCGCTTGACGAACTTCGAGGTGACCTCGTTCTCGAACATGTTGAGCCGCGCTTCCATCGTTCTTCCCTTCGTTCGGTTCACAGACATGACGACGGGGCCGCGGGCGTTGTGACAGCGGCTTGAGTGGCGCCGGTCACATCCACACGTTCGCGTCACGCGAGCCTCGTCGCCCACGCGCGGAACAGCGGGCCCGGCCGCGGCGGGCACCACGGACTGGCCCGCCGGCAGCGTCTCAAACCAGCACGTTCGGGTGTCACCCACGGGGACACCACGATGGTTGCCGTGATCACCGGGCGGGCAGACCGTTGGCCAACGGATCCAACGTGCGAAAGGAGCAGCCACGACCATGCAGCCGCAGGAACTCATCGACAGTGCCGTGGTCGACCCGGCGGGCAACAAGCTCGGCAAGGTCGGCACCGTCTACCTCGCCGACTCCACCCACCAGCCGGAGTGGATCACCGTCAAGACCGGTTTGTTCGGCACGAAGGAAAGCTTCGTCCCGCTCTCCGGTGCGCACACCGACAAGGACGGCGTGCACGTCCAGGTCGACAAGGACGCCGTCTCCGACGCGCCGCGCATCGACGCCGACGGGCACCTTTCGCCCGAGGAAAGCACGCAGCTCTACCAGCACTACGGCCTGCCCGTGCCGCGGACCTCGCCCGACGGCCGGATGGGCGACCGGTCGCAGGGCCGCGATCCGGCCATGGGCGGCACCGGCCGGGGCAAGGCCGGCACCGACGCCGCGGGCCAGGGCAAGCACGGCATGGACGCCGGTGGCCGCGGGAAGCCGGGCATGGACACCGCGGGCCAGGGCAAGCACGGCATGGACACCGCGGGCCGTGGCAAGGCCGGCGAAGGCATGATCCGGTCCGAGGAACGGCTGAACGTCGGGACCGAGCAGGTCGAGACCGGGCACGTCCGGCTGCGCAAGTACGTCGTCACCGAGGACGAGCAGGTCACCGTCCCGGTGCGGCACGAAGAAGTGCGCGTCGAACGCGAGCCGATCACGAGCGCCGAGGGCGAGGTCGAGATCGGCGAGGCCGAGCAGGACGTCACCCTCCACGCCGAGAAACCCGTGGTGCGCAAGGAAACCGTGCCGGTCGAACGGGTGCGGCTGCGGACCGAGTCGGTCACCGACGAGGAGACCGTCACCGGCAAGGTGCGCAAGGAGCAGTTCGAAGTCACCGACGACGAAGGCAAGCGCCGCCGCTGAAGCCCCGCGGCGGGTGGCCGGTCCCCGATACCGGCCACCCGCCGCGGTCACGAATTCGCGTGCTGGAGGCGGGGCAGGCCCGCGATCAGCCGCAGCCCCTTCTTCCGCATCGACGGTGGGAACGGCGGCATCGACAGGGCCAGCACCTGGTCCCAGCCGTGGATGCGGAGCTCGAACTTCACCAGGAAACCGCCCGTCGGCTCGGTGATCGCGACGTGCGTGCGCGGCACGCCGAACAGCGCCTTGCCTGGGCCGCCGGTGTGCACGTCGGCTTCGAAGAACAGCAGCTGGCGGTCGGTCAGCAGCAGGTAGAGCTCGCGCTGGGACGTGATCGAGAACATCGTCCCGCCGCTCAGGACCGCGGTCGCGACGCTGAGCGCGAAGTGCTCGCCCAGCACCTTCCGCAGCGAGCCGACCTTGGCCATGGCGATCACTTCGGGCGTTTCGCCCGGTTGCATCATCGGTGCGGCGGTTTCGAGCAAACGTCTTTCGCGGCGTGCGCCCATCGCGGGTCCTTCGGGGAGTTCGGGAAGCGGACGCGCAAGGCTAGATCCCCGCTACCGCCCCGTTTCCGCCGCCCCACCGAAGGATCCGCGCAAAACGTCCATTCAGGACTTGAGCATCGGCGCCGCCAGGAACTGCTCCGGGATCGCGAAGGCGTCCACCAGGGTTCGCGCGTGCGGGCGCAGCTGCGCGCACAGGCCGTTCACCGCCGCGGTGACAGCCTTCCCGCGCGACGCCGTCAGGCGGCCGTGGCCCAGGAACCACGCCAGGTCCTCTTCGATCGCCGACAACGCGTACAGGTCGCAGACGCGCTCCAGCAGCGTGCGGGCGTCCGGGTCTTCGCAGCGCTCGATCGCCGCCACGAACGCCGACAGGACCAGGCGCTCGACGTGGACGCGGCCGGCGCGCAGCACGTGGTCCTGCGCCGAGTTGAACACGCCGAACGGGTCCGAAGCCGCCTTGCGCAGGCGTTTCGCCACGCCCTCCACGACGTGTTCCTCGCGGTCTTCGAACAGCCGGAGCTGCCACTCGCGGCGGAAGAAGACCTCCGCGTCGGAACCCTCGGTCAGCGCCTCGACGGCCTTGCGCGCCGACGTGCGTTCCAGGACCGCGCTGACCACCTGCTCGGCGAAGAACCGCGCGGTCGCCAGCGGCGAAAGATCTTGGAAGTCCTGCTTGTAGCTGGTCAGGAGCCCCTTCGCGACCAGCTGCAGCAGCACCGTGTTGTCGCCCTCGAACGTCGTGAAGACGTCGGTGTCGGCCTTCAGCCCGGGCAGCAGGTTCTCCGCCAGGTAGCCCGCGCCGCCGCAGGCCTCGCGGGCCGCCTGGATCGTCGCGGTCGCGTGCCACGTGTTGAGGGCCTTCATGCCGGCCGCGCGCGACTCCAGCTCGCGCTGTTCTTCCTCGGGCGCCGACGAGTCGATGTCGTGCAGCTTCGACACCAGCTCTTCCTGCGCGAAGTGCAGGGCGTACGTCTTCGCCAGCGCCGGCAGCAGTTTCCGCTGGTGCGCCAGGTAATCGAGGATGACGACCTCGTCGCCGTCCGGGGTCGCGAACTGGCGGCGGTGCTCGCCGTAGCGGATCGCCAGTGCCAGTGCGCGTTTCGTCGCGCTGCCCGCGCTGCCGCCGACGCTCACCCGGCCGCGGATCAGCGTGCCCAGCATGGTGAAGAACCGGCGGCTGTCGCTCTCGATCGGGCTCGTGTACGTCCCGTTCTCGTCGACGTCGCCGAAGCGGTTCAGCAAGGCCTCACGCGGGACGCGGACGTGGTCGAAGCTCAACCGTCCATTGTCGACTCCGTTGAGGCCCGCCTTCGGGCCGCAGTCCTCGATGGACACCCCGGGCAGCGGTTTCCCTTCCGGGTCGCGGATCGGCACCAGGAACGCGTGCACGCCCCGCGACTCGCCGCCGGTGATCAGCTGCGCGAACACCACCGCCATCCGGCCGTCGCGGGCCGCGTTGCCGATGTATTCCTTCTGCGCCATGGGGTCCGGCGTGTGGACGACGAACCCGCCGTCTTCGAAGGTGGCCGTCGTGCGCAGGTGCTGGACGTCGGAACCGTGCCCGTGCTCGGTCATCGCGAAGCAGCCGAGCAGGTCGAGGTTCACGATCGAGCGCAGGTACCGCTCGTGGTGCCGCTCGGTGCCGAGCAGCTGGACGGCGCCGCCGAACAGTCCCCATTGGACACCGGCCTTGACCATCAGGGACAGGTCGCCGTAGCCCAGCATCTCGAACGACGTCACCGAACCGCCGACGTCGCCACCGCCGCCGTACGCCGGGTCGAAGCCCAGGCCGGGCCGGTCGGTCGCGGCGAGCGCGCGCAGCTGGTCGAGGACCTGCGCGCGGTGCGGCTCGGTGGCGAGGTCGATCGGGTCCCGGAACTCCGTGCCCGCCATCTGCGCCCGCACCCCGCGGCGCAGCTCCGCCCAGCGACCGTCGAGCACGGCGGTCAGCGAGTCCGGGTCCACTTTCGACGGCACTTCGGGGACGTCCACGGCTACCTCCGGAAGGACTGACGGCAGGCTTCCTACTCGTTGGTAGTAAGCCTGCCGCAGCCCCGGCGGCCCCGCAGGGTCAGAACCGCGGGAGACCCCTAAACGTGGACTTCTTCACGCCAGGTCCGGGCCCTTCGAGCGCAGGTCGTCGACCTTGCTCATCGCCTCGCGCAGCTCGCCCAGCCAGGTGTCGGCGTGCTCGCCCACCAGCCGGACCGCCCACGCGAGCGCGTCCGACCGGGAGCGCGCGACACCCGCGTCGACCAGCGTGTCCAGCACCAGGCGCTCCGGCTGCCGCAAGCGGGTCATCACCGGGGCCGAATGCGTCGTGAACAGCGCCTTCGTCCCGCCGAGACGCGCACCCCACGCCACCTTGCGCTGGTAGCGGTGCTCCGCCTGGCGCGCGATTTCGATGCGCTCGTCGCGCGTCTCCTCGCGGAACCGGCTGATCCGCCCTTCCTCCGCCGCCGCGCGGGCCGCGTCGTCGGCGTGCTCTTCGGTCAACGCCGGCAGCTCGCCGACCACGATGATCTCCTCGCGGTCGACCGTCACCTCCGCGGCGCCGGTGAACCAGCCGTCGGGCAGGCGCCCGCCGAACCAGGCCGCCGCGTCGTCCGCCGAAGGCACCTCGGCCTGCTGCCAGCCCCGGCCACCTCGCCAGCCTCGTCCCATGTTCGCCACCTCCGCGATTACATGATTACAACGCTACTGACGCTACGCCGAAGACAAGAGCAACAGGGACGCGTTCACCCAGGGCGATCAGAGCTGAGCGGTCAGCGCCTCCGCCGACGTGACCGGCCGGTCGCAGACGTACCCACGGCAGACGTAGGCCGCCGCGGCGCCGTCGACCAGCGGGCGGTCGGCCAGCAGGGGGACGCCGGGCGCGTCCGG
>NZ_JAAGNB010000390.1:0-15751 GCF_010550475.1 Amycolatopsis sp. SID8362 | reverse complement strand
TCGCCGCGGCGCCCGCGCAGCACGCGGACGGGCCGGGGTGGCGCCGGGACCGGGGTCGCCGGGCGGGCGTGCCCGCGTTCGGCCAGAATGGACATCCGAACCTCCTCGAAACCCTGGTGTCCGCCCGTTTCCCGGACCGGGAGCGGCCCGTGGATCAAGGTCGAACAAGCGTTCTATCGAACGCCCGTGCGAAGGTCTACCACCTACCACCGACAAAATCGAGCGGACACGGCGTGTCGATCGAACAGATGTTTGAAATCGTCGTGCCCGGGGGCTAACGTCGGTGACCAGGGCATCTGCCGGGCAGGTGCCGCCCGGCGAGGCTGCCCGCACCCGGCGGGCGGCGGCCGGCGCGCAGATACGTGCAGCGAACGTCTGGGAGGCGACGCAGTGGCGAAGGAGAACAAGGCGGGCAGGACCAGCGGGTCCCCCGGTGGCTCGGGCAAGGTGCACGCCATGCCCGAGGTGTACGACGTGGACGAGACCCTCACCGTCCGCCAGCAGCAGGTCCTCGACGTGATCCGCTCGTGGGTGAGCCGGTTCGGCTACCCGCCGAGCGTCCGCGAGATCGGTGAAGCGGTCGGGCTGACGTCGACGTCGTCGGTCTCCCACCAGCTGCGCGCGCTGCAGCGCAAGGGCTACCTGCGGCGGGACGCGAACCGACCGCGCGCGGTCGGCGTCCTCTCGGCGACCGACGACAACCCCATGGGCATCGAGATGGACCAGCAGCCGGTCATGCCGAAGGCGGCGTACGTGCCGCTGGTCGGCCGGATCGCCGCCGGTGGCCCGGTGCTGGCCGAGCAGGCCATCGAGGACGTCTTCCCGCTGCCGCGGGAGATCGTCGGCGAGGGCGAGCTGTTCCTGCTCAAGGTCACCGGCGACTCGATGGTCGACGCGGCCATCACCGACGGCGACTGGGTCGTGGTCCGCCAGCAGCCGGACGCCGACAACGGCGAGATCGTCGCGGCGATGATCGACGGCGAGGCCACGGTCAAGACGTTCAAGCGCAAGAACGGCCACATCTGGCTGATGCCGCACAACGAGGCGTACGAGCCGATCCCCGGCGACGACGCGACGGTGCTCGGCAAGGTCGTAGCTGTCCTGCGACGCCTTTAGGAAGGTGCTCCCGGGCTTTCGCACGGCCCGGGAGGTTCACCGGATCGGATGATCTTCGGCCGTGGGGAGCCGAAGGTCAGCGGCGAGCGCGGCGACGCAGCCTGCTGAAGCCGAACCAGCCGACACCGACCACCGCGAGCGTGATCCCGGCAGCGGGCAGGACGGGGAGCCCGGCCCCGTCCCCCGCCGAGCCGGACGACGCGCCGGTGCCGGTCGAGGTCGTCCCCTCCGCCGGTGCGCCGGACTGCGCGGCCAGAGCCGCCGCGCCCCGCACCGTGCGGAGGGGCTGGCCCACGCCTTCGCTGCCCGAGACCAGGGTGCCGTCGGGGTCGAAGGCGATCGCCTCGCCCTGCTTCTCCCCCGGCAGCGGGATCCGGACCGGGGTGCGCTGCAACGCGGCCAGGAGATCGCCGTCCGGAACCGCGTACACGTAGGCGTCGGTGTAGGTCCGCAGTGCGACCACACTGCCGTCGGCCATCGACGCGCCACCGGTGACCAGCACCGAGCCGATCGAGCCGACCGGACCGCCCTGGGTGTCCGTCGTCTGGATCTTCAGCGAGCCGACCTTCTCCAGGTTGGTCGGGCCCGGGCTCGCCATCGGCCCGGAAGGCCGGTACACGCGGGCCTCGCCCAGGATGTCCTTGGTGATCAGGTACGGCGTCCCCGACTTGTCCATCAGCAGCGCTTCGGTGTCGTGCTGGCCGTCGGGGTAGGTGAGGCGGTGCAGCGTCACCTTGCCCTCGGGGCTCAGCTCCAGCAGGGCGACCGTCAGCCGCCCCTTCTGGTTGTCGCCGGTGTCCGAAAGCCACAGGCGCCCGTCGGGCGTGCGGGCCAGGTCTTCGACGTCGAACGGGTCGGTCTTGTCCGTGAGGACCTTCTGCACCTTGCAGTCGCGCCCGAGCACGAACACCTGCACCTTGGTGCCGCCGTCGTTGATCGCGTAGAACTTCGAGCCGTCGGAGACCAGGCCGGACAGCTCACCGATGCGCGGATCCTTCACCGTGCACAACGGCTGGGGCGTCTCGGCCGCCGAAGCGGGCACCGCCCCGCCCAGCACGGCCGAGAAGACCAAAGCGACAACCCAGCGCACCCCAGCACCTCCGTAGTGTGCGATCCCCGTGGATCGCACACTACGGAGACGTGTCAGGCCCTGGTCGAGTTGGTCTCGTACTCGCGCAAAGCCGCCGCGAGGTCCGGGCGGACCCGCACCAGCAGGCGCGTGCCGTCCTCGGCGTGCTCCTCTTCGAGGACCTCGCCGTCGGCGTGCGCCCGCGCGACCAGCTCGCCGCGCGCGTAGGGCACGAGGACCTCGACGGTGACCTCCGGCCGCGGCAGGCGGTCGGCGAGCACCTCGACGAGCTCCGGGATGCCCGCCCCGGTCCGCGCCGAGACCTGGACCGAGCCGGCCAGCGCGTGCCGCAGCCGGGCGAGGCTGACCTCGTCGGACGCGTCGATCTTGTTGATCACCAGCAGCTCCGGCGGGAGCGGCTCCTTGCGCTTGCGGGTGATCTCGCCGAGCACCTCGCGCACGGCGCTGACCTGCTCCTCCGGCGCCGGGTCGGACCCGTCCACCACGTGCAGCAGCAAGTCGGCGTCCGCGGCCTCCTCCAGCGTCGAGCGGAACGCGTCCACCAGCTGGTGCGGCAGGTGCCGCACGAAGCCGACGGTGTCGGTCAGCGTGTAGCCGCGCCCGTCCGCGGTCTGCGCGCGCCGCGTGGTCGGGTCGAGGGTGGCGAACAGCGCGTCCTCCACCAGCACCCCGGCCCCGGTCAGGGCGTTGAGCAGGCTCGACTTGCCGGCGTTGGTGTAGCCGACGATCGCCACGCTGGGCACCTCGTTGGCCAGCCGCCGCCCGCGCTTGGTCTCGCGGATGGTGTCCATCGCGGCGATCTCCCGGCGCAGCTTCGCCACGCGCTTGTTGATCCGCCGCCGGTCGGTTTCGAGCTTCGTCTCACCGGGACCGCGCAGGCCCACGCCGCCGTTCGCGCCACCGGCGCGGCCACCGGCCTGCCGGGACAGCGACGCACCCCAGCCGCGCAGCCGCGGGATCAGGTACTGCAGCTGGGCCAGCTCGACCTGCGCCTTGCCCTCCTTGGACCGGGCGTGCTGGGCGAAGATGTCGAGGATCAGGGCGGTCCGGTCGATGACCTTGACCTTGACCTTCTCCTCGAGCTGCCGCAGCTGGCCCGGCGAGAGCTCGCCGTCGCAGATCACGGTGTCGGCGCCGGTGGAGCCGACGATGTCCCGCAGCTCCTTGACCTTGCCCGAGCCGATGTAGGTGGCCGGGTCCGGCTTCGGCCGCCGCTGGATGAGGCCTTCGAGGACCTCCGAGCCCGCCGTCTCGGCCAGGCGCGCCAGCTCGGCCAGCGACGCCTCGGACTGCAGGGCCGTGCCCTCGGTCCACACGCCGACCAGCACGACGCGTTCCAGCCGCAGTTGCCGGTACTCGACCTCGGTGACGTCCTCGAGCTCCGTGGACAGTCCCCTGACCCGGCGGAGCGACGCCCGGTCTTCGAGCTCCATCTCACCCGTCGACGGGTCGCCGTCGTACAGGTCGTCGTCGTGGTCTTCGGTGTGTGTCAGTTCTGTCATCGTGCCTCCATGTTCCCACGTTTCGCCGCGGGAACCGAACTTTTACGTGCTGGGATAGGTGGCGAGGTAGACCGCGGTGCGCTCGGCGCCGGAACGGCGGGGGCGCGCGCGGAACTCCTCGAGCAGGGCGTTGAGCCGCGATTCCAGCTCCGCCCGCTCCTCGGGGGCCACCTGGACGACCAGGCGCGTCTGGTGCACGCCCTCGAATCCGGTGTCGGCGATCTCGGCCAGATAGGCCTCGAGAACCGCCTGCTCCACGTCCTTGTCACCGCATGAGTCGAGTGTCCACGAAAGCCCCGTCGAAAGATACGGGATTTCCTTGGCGCCCCGGGCGCCTCGGCGCGGCGGCTGCGCGGCGAGGAAGCCGGTCTCGACGAGCTTGCGCACGTGGTGCAGCGTCGTCGCCGGGTCCCGGCCCAGCCGTTCGGCGAGCTCCTTGTTCGTCAGCGCCTCCGAGAAGGTCAACCGGATGATGCGCAGCCGTATTCCGGACGCCAGCGCGGCGGCCTCGGCTTCGGTGGCGGTACGTCGTTTCCCGGGCGGCACCCGCACAGCCTAGAGCGAACAGTGATTGACAGTTTCCAATCACTCACTGCACACTCGGCGCATGCGCAGGGGGTCACTTTTCTTCCACGCCGACTTCCGGCGGCTCTGGGCCGGCGACACGGCCAGCCAGTTCGGCACGATGGTCGGCTACACCGCCATCCCGCTGCTCGCGGCGGTGACGCTGGCCGCGACGCCGTTCGAGATGGGCCTGCTGACCGCGGCCCAGACGGTCGCGTTCCTGCTCCTCGGGCTGCCCGCAGGAGTGTGGGTGGACCGGCTGCGCCGCCGCCGGGTCATGCTCGTCGCCGACTTCACCCGCTTCGCGCTGCTGCTGAGCGTGCCGCTCGCCTGGTGGGCCGGCGTGCTGACGCTCGCGCAACTGGTGGCCGTCGTGCTGTTCATCGGCGTCGCGACGGTGTTCTTCGACGTCGCCTACCAGTCGTACCTGCCCTCGCTCGTCGGCCGGGAGCACCTCCTGGAAGGCAACGCGAAGCTGCAGGCGGTCCAGTCGGTCGCGCAGGTCGCCGGGCCGAGCGGCGCGGGCGTGCTGGTCCAGCTGATCAGCGCGGCCAACACGGTGCTCGTCACCGCCGTCGGCTACTTGACGTCGGCGCTGTGCCTGCTGCGGATCCAAGCGCCCGAGCCCGAGCCGGACCGGTCCGGGCACGCCCGGCTGCTGCCGCAGATCGCCGAGGGGCTGCGGTTCGTGTTCTCCGACAAGCCGTTGCGCTCGAGCGTGGCGTGCACTGCGACGGCGAACCTCTTCGGCGGCGCCTTCGTGGCCGTCCAGGTGCTGTTCTTCACCCGCACGATCGGGCTGTCCCCGGCGCTGGTCGGCGTGATGCTCGCCGTCGGCGGCGCGGGCGGCGTCCTCGGCGCCGTCTTCTCCGGCGCGCTGACCCGCCGGATCGGGCACGCCCGCACGATCTGGCTGGTCCCGCTGCTGTCCTGGCCCGCTCACCTGCTGGTCCCGTGGACCGGGGCGGACTGGCGGCTCGGGCTCGCCGCGGCCGGCGAGGTCGTCTACGGCTTCGGGGTGATCGTCTACAACGTCGCGCAGGTCTCCTACCGGCAGGCGATCTGCCCCGACCGGCTGCTGGGCCGGATGAACGCGAGCGTGCGGTTCCTCGTCTGGGGCACGCTGCCGCTCGGCGGCCTGCTGGGCGGCGCGCTCGGCGAAGGGCTCGGGCTGCGCGGCGCGATCTGGGTGGCCGTGGCGGGCGAAGCGGCCGCGGCCCTGTGGGTCGTCTGCTCGCCGCTGCGGAAGATGCGTGACCTGCCGACCGTGGAAAAAGCAGGTGTGGCCGCCGCCTAGAGTTGGTCCATGAGCAACCCTTACGAGCGCCCGCGAGTCCCGGACAAGGTCGGTGTCGACGGTCTGGAGGCCAAGTGGGTACCCGTATGGGAATCCACCGGCGCCTACCGCTTCGACCGGACGAAGACCCGCGAAGAGGTCTACTCGATCGACACTCCCCCGCCGACGGTCAGCGGGTCGCTGCACATCGGGCACGTCTTCTCCTACACCCACACCGACGTGCTGGCGCGGTTCAAGCGGATGCGCGGGTTCGAGGTGTTCTACCCGATGGGGTGGGACGACAACGGCCTGCCGACCGAACGCCGGGTGCAGAACCACTTCGGCGTCCGCTGCGAGCCTTCGCTGCCGTACGACCCGGCCTTCCGCGCCCCGGAGAAGCCGGGCAAGGACGTGGTCGCGATCTCGCGGCGGAACTTCGTCGAGCTGTGCGAAACCCTGACCGAGACCGACGAAAAGGTCTTCGAGCAGCTTTGGCGGCAGCTCGGGCTGTCGGTCGACTGGACGATGACCTACCAGACGATCGGGCGCGAGTCGCGGCTGATCTCGCAGCGCGCGTTCCTGCGCAACCTCGAGCGCGGCGAGGCCTACCAGGCCGAAGCGCCGACGCTGTGGGACGTGTCGTTCCGCACCGCCGTCGCCCAGGCCGAGCTGGAGGACCGCGAACGCCCGGGTGCCTTCCACGACCTGGCGTTCACCGGGCCCGACGGCGCCGACGTCGTGATCGCGACGACCCGGCCGGAGCTGCTGCCCGCGTGCGTCGCGCTGGTCGCGCACCCCGACGACGAGCGGTTCCGGCCGCTGTTCGGGAAGACCGTGCGGACGCCGGTGTTCGGGGTCGAGGTGCCCGTGGTGGCGCACCACCTCGCGGACCCCGAAAAGGGCCGCGGCATCGCGATGGTGTGCACGTTCGGCGACACCACCGACGTCACGTGGTGGCGCGAGCTGCGGCTGGCCACGCGGGTGGTGCTGGGCCGGGACGGGCGGTTCCTGCCGGACGCGCCGGCCGGGGTGCCATCCGGCGTCTACGCGCCGCTGGTCGGCAAGACCGTCCACACGGGACGCGAGATCATGGTCCGCCTGCTGCGCGAGGCCGGGGCCCTGCACGGGGAACCGCGGCCGATCACGCACTCGGTGAAGTTCTACGAAAAGGGCGACAAGCCACTGGAAATCGTCGCGAGCAGGCAGTGGTACCTGCGCAACGGCGGCAACGACGGCGCGTTCCGGGAGAAGATGCTCGCCCGCGGCGAGGAACTGAACTGGGTGCCGAAGCACATGCGCGTCCGGTACTCGTCGTGGGTGGAGAACCTGGCCGGGGACTGGCTGGTCAGCCGCCAGCGGTTCTTCGGCGTGCCGATCCCCTTGTGGTACCGCCTCGACGCGAACGGCGAGCCGGACTACGACGCCCGCCTGCTGCCGGAAGACCTGCCGGTCGACCCGAGCAGCGACGTCCCGCCCGGGTTCACCGAGGACCAGCGCGGGGTGCCCGGCGGGTTCGTCGCCGAAGCCGACGTGATGGACACGTGGGCGACGTCGTCGCTGACGCCGCAGATCGTCGGCCGGTGGAGCGTCGACGACGACCTGTTTTCCCGCGTGTTCCCGATGGACCTGCGGCCGCAGGCGCACGAGATCATCCGCACCTGGCTGTTCTCGACGGCGGTGCGCGCCGAGCTGGAGCACGGCGTGCTGCCGTGGCGGGAGACGGCGATCGCGGGCTGGGTGCTCGACCCCGACCGCAAGAAGATGTCGAAGTCCAAGGGCAACGTGACGACCCCGGTGGACCTGCTGGAGCGTTTCGGCTCCGACGCGGTCCGCTACTGGGCGGCGAGCGCGCGCCCGGGCGTCGACACGGCGGTGGACGAAGGCCAGATGAAGGTCGGCCGCCGGCTGGCGACGAAGCTGCTGAACGCGAGCCGGTTCGTGCTGGGCCTGGGCGTGCCGTCGCCTTCCTCAGTGGCCACCGAACCCCTGGACCGGGCGCTGCTGGCGTCGCTGGCCGTCGTCGTCGAGCAGGCGACCGCAGCGCTGGAGGCCCTGGACTACGCGCGGGCGCTGCAGGTGACGGAGACGTTCTTCTGGACGTTCTGCGACGACTACGTCGAGCTGGTGAAGGGCCGCGCGTACGGCGACCTCGGCCCTGCCGAGGCGGCTTCGGCGCAGGCGGCGCTGGTGACGGCGTTGTCGGCGGTGCTGCGGCTGTTCGCGCCGTTCCTGCCGTTCGCGGCGGAGGAGGTGTGGTCGTGGTGGCAGGAAGGTTCGGTGCACCGGGCTCCGTGGCCCGCCGTCGAGTCCGTCGACGGTGACCCGGAGCTGCTCGCGCTGGCCGGCGAGGTGATCGCGGCGGTGCGGCGGGCGAAGACGGACGCGAAGGTGTCGATGCGCAGCACCGTCGAGACGCTGACGGTGACGGGACCGCCCGAGCTGCTGGCGCGGTTCGCGGACGTCCAGGCCGACATCCGCGTCGCGGGCACGATCACCGCGGTCGAGACGCGCGAAGGCGAGTTCGCGGTGGAAGCGAAGATCTAGGCCGAAGGGCCGCCGTCACGAACCGGCGGCGGCCCACCAGGCTTCGTCGAGCTCGCCGCGGGCCACGATCTCCGCCGGGCCCGACAGCGTCGACGCGCCGCGCGAGACCGTCACCGACACCCGGCCGCCCGGGATGTCCACTGTGGACGCGCCGGTGTCGGTCCCGGCCAGGTGGAACGCGGCCGCCACCGCGGCGACCGTGCCGGTGCCGCACGCGCGCGTCTCCCCCACGCCGCGTTCGTGCACGCGCATCCGCAGCGCGCCGTCGCCGAGGCGGTTGACGAACTCGAGGTTCACGCCGTGCGGGAAGAAGTCGTGGTCGAAGTCGGGCTGGTCGCGCAGGTCGAGGTCCGCGACGTCGTCGTCGAGGACCGACACCAGGTGCGGGTTGCCGACGTTCACCGCGACGCCGGAGAACGGGCGGCCGGCCACCACCGTGACCGACGTGCCGGTGATCGTCGCCGGGCCCATCTGGACGGTCACCGAGCGGTCCGGGTGCACCACCAGCGGGCGGTCGCCGGCGCGGGTGCCGATGACGAACTCGCCCTCGGTCTCGAGACCGGCGTCGACGAGGTAGCGGGCGAAGACGCGCACGCCGTTGCCGCACATCTCGGCGATCGACCCGTCGGCGTTGCGGTAGTCCATGAACCACTCGCCCTCGGACGGGACGTCCAGCGCCGCGGCGCGGACGACGCGCAGCACGCCGTCGGCCCCGAGGCCGCGCTGGCGGTCGCACAGCGCGGCGACCCTCGCCTCGGTCAGCTCGAGGCGGCCCGCCGGATCGGGGAGCAGCACGAAGTCGTTCTGCGTGCCGTGCCCCTTGAGGAACTCGATTCCGCCCATAGGGGCAAGATTACCGGCCCAGGGTATCCCGGACGCGCGCGGCCAGCCCCGGATCGGCGCCGTCGAACCAGTCGATCCGCTGGTCGCGCCGGAACCAGGAGCGTTGCTTCCGGACGAAGCGCCGCGTCGCCTGCGCGGTCGCCGCGGCGGCCGCTTCGAAGTCGCCGTCGCCGTCCAGTTCGGCGAGCACCTGCTGGTAGCCGAGCGCCCGCGCCGCCGTCTTGCCCTCGCGCAGGCCGCGCTTCTCCAGCTCCAGCACTTCGTCGACGAGCCCGGCCTCGAACATCCGCCGGACGCGCTCGTTCACCCGCTCGTCCAGCTCCTCGGGGTCCCGGTCGACGCCGATCAGGACCGTGCCGTAGCGGGCGGGGCCGGGCTTGGGCAGGTTCGCCGAGAACGGCTCGCCGGTGATCTCGATGACTTCGAGGGCGCGCACGATCCGCCGGGTGTTGGTCGGCAGGATCGCGGCCGCCGCGGCCGGATCGCGTTCACCCAGCCGGGTGTACAACGCGGGGGTGCCGAGCTGCTCCGCCTCCGCGTCCAGCCGGGCCCGGACCGCCGGGTCGGTGCCCGGGAACCGCAGGTCGTCGAGCACGGCCTGGACGTACAGGCCGGACCCGCCGGCCAGCACCGGCACCCGGCCGGCGGCCAGCAGCCGCTCGATCTCGGCGCGCGCGTGGCGCTGGTAGGCGGCGACCGACGCCGTCTCGGTCACGTCCAGGACGTCGAGCAGGTGGTGCGGAACGCCGCGGCGCTCCGCTTCGGTGGCTTTCGCGGTGCCGATGTCCATGCCGCGGTAGAGCTGCAGGGCGTCGGCGTTGACGACTTCGCCGCCGAGCTCCAGCGCCAGCTCCACGGCCAGTGCGGTCTTGCCGGTGGCCGTCGGCCCGACCACGGCGACGGGGCTGTTCACGGCGGCTGACGATACCGGCGGGCCGACACGGAGCGTCCACCGGAAGTAGGATCACGAGCTTCGAGTGGCTCATCCAGTACCACGGTGCGCGCTGAGCTGCTTGAATGCCGCGTGGGGGTCGTAGCATCCGAGCACGGCCCGTGACGACCGCATTACCCGGCCCCGCTTCCGCGGCGGGGCGCCCGCGCCAGCGGGCGTACAGGCGATAAGGAGCCTGCGATGGCCCAGGAGAACACTTCCACCGGTACCCCGGCCCCGCACCCGGTGCCGCACGCGCTGCACGCCGGGCACGCCGCCCCGCCCGTGCCGCCCGCCGAGCCGACGCCCGCCACCTGGGGCCGGATCGACGACGAGGGGACCGTTTACGTCATCACCGCCGAGGGTGAACGCGCGGTCGGCGTCTGGCAGGCCGGCAGCCCCGACGAGGGCTTGGTGCACTACGCCCGCCGCTTCGACGACGTGCGCACCGAGGTCGAGCTGCTGGAGACCCGGCTGGTCTCCGGAGCCGGCGACCCGAAGCACGCGCTGTCGAGCGCCACCCAGATCCGGGACGGGCTGGCCGAGTCCGCCGTGGTCGGTGACCTCGCCGCGCTCGCCGCGCGCCTGGAGTACGTCATCGCGCACGCCGAGAAGGCGCTGGCCGCAGCGAAGGCGGAGCGCGAAGAGGCGCGGGCCGCGGCGGTCGCACGCAAGCAGGAGCTGGCCGAGGAGGCCGAGAAGATCGCCGCCGACTCCACCCAGTGGAAGGCGGCGGGCGACCGGCTGCGCGCGATCCTGGACGAGTGGAAGACCGTCAAGGGGGTCGACCGCAAGACCGACGACGAGCTGTGGAAGCGGTTCTCGAAGGCCCGGGAGGCGTTCAACCGCCGCCGCGGCTCGCACTTCGCCGAGCTGGACAAGCAGCGCGCGTCGGCCAAGCAGCGCAAGGAAGAGCTCATCGCCGAGGCCGAGGCCATCAGCGAGTCCGAGGACTGGGGCGAGACCGCCGGCCGCTACAAGGACCTGATGACCGAGTGGAAGGCCGCCGGGCGCGCGCCGAAGGACAGCGACGAGGCGCTGTGGCAGCGCTTCCGCGCGGCGCAGGACAAGTTCTTCGCCCGCCGGTCCGCGGTGTTCTCCGAGCGCGACGCCGAGTTCTCGCAGAACGCGGCCCGCAAGGAAGAGCTCCTGATCGAGGCCGAGAAGATCGACGCGGCGGCCAACCTGGAAGCGGCGAAGAGCGCGCTGCGCAAGATCCAGGAGCAGTGGGACGAGATCGGCAAGGTCCCGCGCGAGCGCATCCGCGAGCTCGACGGCAGGCTGAAGGCGGTCCAGGACGCGGTGAAGTCGGCGGAGGACACCCGCTGGCGCCGCACGGACCCGGAGGCGCAGGCGCGCGCAGCGCAGTTCCGCGAGCGCGTCGAGCAGTTCGAGTCGCAGGCGGCCAAGGCGCGCGCGGCGGGCGACGAGCGCCGGGCGAAGAAGGCCGACGAGCAGGCCGCGCAGTGGCGTGAGTGGCTGCAGGCCGCGGAGGCGGCGGTCGCCGACCGCTGAGGCACCCGAGCCGAAGGCCCCCTCGCTCCGGCGAGGGGGCCTTCGTCGGTAATCGGAGGGTTAACGCGTCACCCGAAGCGGTGTGACGGGCTGCACGGCCAGGTGGCTTACGGCGCTTTCCGCGCCCGCCGGTGCTCCACTTCGATCATGAGCAAGCCATCGAACTTCGTGTCCGCACTGGTCGTCGCCTGCACCGTCGCGCTCGCCGCCCCGGCCGTCGCGCTCGCCGCGACCGGGCCCGCGCCGGCCGCGGCCCAGGGCAAGAAGCACAAGGCCAAGGTCGAGGCCAAGGCCGACAAGAGCAGCGTCAAGGTCGGCGAGACGACGAAGATCAAGGGCTCGTTCGCCGACCTCGGCGGGCAGGAGAGCGTCGCCGGCGGCGAGCCGGTGATCGTCCAGCAGCTGCAGGCCGGCGTCTGGGTCAACCTCAGCACCGCGACCTGCCGCCCGAACGGCAGCTTCGTGTTCAGCCTGAGCTTCAGCCTCCGGACCACCCTGACGCTGCGCGTCTACCACCCGGAGACCGAGCTCTACCTCAGCGCGGTCTCCAGCGTGTTCGGCCTGGTCGTGATCTAGCCGCGGGAGAACGCCGTGCGCATCCACTGCACGGCCAGGCAGATCATCGCCAGCCAGGCGATGATCAGGCCGATCCCGGGTCCGCCGCCCGCGGCCCCGCTGGCGTGCGACGACTGCTGCGACCAGATGGCCAGCAGCCCGTCCACCGAAGCGAACCAGCCGCCGGCGGCGCACACCCAGGCCAGCCACCACCGGCGCGTCACCAGCGCCAGCGCCGAGGCGAGGATGCCGGCGGCGGTCGACGTCGCCGCGAACAGCTGCGGGATGCCGCCGCCCTGGCCGGCCAGCACCTGCCAGCCCGCGTGGTCGCCGACCCACGGCAGGATCAGGCAGACCAGCAGCACGAACGAGAACACGGCGATGGTGAACCCGCGCCGGCCCAGCTCCACCGTGCGGGACGCGTGCTCGCCCGCTTCGTCGATCTCGGCGGCCAGTTCGGCCAGGTCACCGTTGCCCTGGGGCTCGGTCACAGCGCACACCCACTCACCGGTTCGGGCCGGGCGGCCGGGGCTCCGAAGCCCGGCAGGCCCAGCGTGACACCGCTCGTCTTCGGCCGCAGCCCGGCCTCCGCGTTGTCGCCGGCGCGGGTCCGCCGGTGCGACAGCAGGTCGCCGTCCGCGACCAGGTGGTGCGGCGCGCCGTAGGTGACGACCGTCTCGACGACGTCACCCGGCCGCACCGCGCGGTCCACGTGCGCGCCGGTCGGCGTGAAGTGCACCAGCCTGCCGTCGCGGGCGCGGCCGCTCATCCGCTGCGTCTCGGCGTCCTTGCGCCCCTCGCCCTCGGCGACGAGCAACTCGACCCGGCGGCCGACGATCTTCTTGTTCTCTTCCCACGAGATCGCGTTCTGCAGCTCCACCAGCCGCTCGTAGCGCTCCTGCACGACGGCCTTGGGCAGCTGGCCGTCCATCGTGGCGGCCGGCGTGCCGGGGCGCTTCGAGTACTGGAAGGTGAACGCGCTGGAGAACTGCGCCTGCTCGACGACGTCCAGCGTCGCCTGGAAGTCCTCCTCGGTCTCCCCGGGGAAGCCGACGATGATGTCGGTGGTGATCGCGGCGTCCGGCATGGCCGCGCGGACCTCGTCGAGGATCTTCAGGAAGCGCGCCGAGCGGTAGGACCGCTTCATCTCGCGCAGCACCCGGTCCGACCCGGACTGCAGCGGCATGTGCAGCTGGTGGCAGACGTTCGGGGTCTCGGCCATCGCGTCGATCACGTCCGAGGTGAACGCGGCCGGGTGCGGCGAGGTGAACCGCACGCGCTCCAGCCCGTCGATGCCGCCGGCCGCGCGCAGCAGCTTCCCGAACGCGAGCCGGTCGCCGAACTCGACGCCGTAGGAGTTGACGTTCTGCCCGAGCAGGGTCACTTCGAGGACGCCCTCGGCGACGAGCGCCTCGACCTCGGCGAGGATCTCGCCGGGCCGCCGGTCGCGCTCCTTGCCGCGCAGCGCGGGCACGATGCAGAAGGTGCAGGTGTTGTTGCACCCGACCGAAACGGACACCCAGCTCGCGTACGACGATTCGCGGCGCGCGGGCAGCGTGGAGGGGAAGGTCTCGAGCGATTCGAGGATCTCGACCTCGGCCTCGGCGTTGTGCCGGGCGCGTTCGAGCAGCGTCGGCAGCGACCCGATGTTGTGCGTCCCGAACACGACGTCGACCCACGGCGCGCGCTTGACGATCTCCCCGCGGTCCTTCTGCGCCAGGCACCCCCCGACGGCGATCTGCAGGTCCGGGTTCGCGACCTTGTCCGGGCGCAGGTGCCCGAGGGTGCCGTACAGCTTGTTGTCCGCGTTCTCCCGGACGGCGCAGGTGTTGAACACGATCAAGTCGGGCTTGGCACCGTCGGCGACGGGCGCGTACCCGGCGTCTTCGAGCTGGCCGGCGAGCCGCTCGGAGTCGTGCACGTTCATCTGGCAGCCGAAGGTGCGGATCTGGTACACCCTGGGTGCCTGGTTCTCGGTCATCGCCCTTCAGGGTAACCCCCGGCTGACCAGGCAAACCCGCCGCCTCGGGGGCGGGCCCGGCCTACCGCGTGCTGACCTCGGGCCGAGCCAGCAGGGCGACCATGCTCCGCGGCGCGTCCGCGCCGAACATGACCTCGTAGATGTCCTCGTCCGCGGCCTCGGCGGCCGCGCGGTCGAGCATGCGCCGCTCGTGCTCCGCGAGCGCGGTCTCGACGTCGTCCCCGTGCGCGGCGAGGGCTTCCCCGAGTTCGGCGCCGTCCAGCATGGCCAGGTTGGCGCCTTCGCCGTTCGGGGGCATGAGGTGCGCGGCGTCGCCAACCAGGGTCACCCCGGGCACGCGTGCCCAGTGGTGCCCGGGCGGGAGCGTGTGGAGGCGGCGCAGCACCGGCGGGGTGTCGCTCGCGGTGATCAGCGCGGTGAGCTCGGGAGCCCAGCCGTCGAACTCCGCGGCGACCCGGGCGGTCAGCTCGGCGGGGCCGAGGCCGGCGAGCCAGTCCTCGGGCTGGCGCAGCTGCGTGTACGCGTGGAGGGTGCCGCCGCTCTCGCGGTGGGCGAGGATCCCCTTGCCGGGCGCGAGCGCGAACAGCGAGCCGGCGCCGACCGCGGCCGCGGCGGCGGGGTGGCGGGTGTCGCCGTCGAAGAGGAACGTCTCGACGACCGTTACGCCGACGTAGCGGGGCGTGGCGGCCGACAGCAGCGGCCGCACCCTTGACCACGCGCCGTCCGCGCCGACCAGCAGTTTCGTGCTGACAGTGGAGCCGTCGGCGAAGCGCACCTCGTGCCGTCCCCCGCCGAGCGCACGGACGCCGACGGCCTTGTGGCCCCACCGGACGGCGTCCGGCGGCAGCGCGTCGAGCAGCAGCTGCCGCAGGTCGCCGCGCTGCACCTCGGGGCGGTCGCCGGTGCCGTCGTCCGGCCGGTCGAGCAGCACGGTCCCCGCCCGGTCGAGGACCCGGTAGGACTCGCGGCCGGGCAGGACGAGCTGGCGGAACCCGTCGGTCAGGCCGGCGGCTTCGAGCGCCGGCTGGCCGTTCCACGGGTGGATGTCGAGCATCCCGCCCTGCCGCCGGGCGGCCGGCGAGGGCTCCGCTTCGTGGACCGTGACCGGGATGCCGTGCCGGTGCAGCACGCGGGCCAGCACGAGCCCGCCCAGGCCCGCTCCGATGATCGTGACTTCGTCGCGCATGCCGCTCCTTCGATTGGATTGACGATCCAATCCAAGCTAGCACGACTTTGGATCGACGATCCAACCGTGCGATGATGGCTTCGTGACGAAGCGGCGTGCGGACGGCCTGTCCAAGGAAGTGATCGTCAAGGCGGCGACCGGGCTCCTCGACGAAGGCGGCGAGGCGGCGCTGACCTTCCGGGCGCTCACCACCCGCCTGAGCACGGGTTACGGGGCGATCTACCACCACATCGCGAACAAGAGCGACCTGCTCGCGGCGGCCACCGACGACATCGTCGAAGGCGTCATGACCGGCGTGGTCGGCGGCGCGGAACCGCGGGAGGCGCTGCGCACGGTCGCGCTGCGCCTGTTCGACGCGATCGACGCCCACCCGTGGGTCGGCGCCCAGCTGTCCCGGGAGCCGTGGCGGCCCGCGCTCCTCGAGGTCTACGAGCGCATCGGCGGCCTGCTCGACGCGCTCGACGTCCCGGGCGAAGCGCTGTTCGACGCCGCCGGCGCCCTCGTGAACTACGTCCTGGGCGTCGCCGGGCAGAACGCCGCGAACGCCCGCCTCCTCGCCGGCGACGCCGACCGGTCGGCGTTCCTGTCCGGCGTCGCCGCCCAGTGGGCCGGGCTCGACCCGGCCCGCTACCCGTTCGTGCGCAAGGC
>NZ_JAAGNB010000336.1:0-13871 GCF_010550475.1 Amycolatopsis sp. SID8362 | reverse complement strand
GACCGGGGTGTCGCCGATCCGGGTCAGGCCGCCGCCGATGGTGGCGAACTCGACGTCGAAGCGGCCGGCGGCCTCGGGCAGCAGCGCGCCCACCGACGCGAAGCCGACCAGCACGACGTCGACCGCGCGGTCGTAGCGCCCGTTCTGCGAGCGCGGGGTCTCGATGCTCGGCAGCAGCGCCTGCGCGGTGCGGCTGCCCGGGTTCGAGATCAGGTCGAGCACGCTGCCGCGCTCGACGACGGTGCCGTCTTCCAGCACCGCGACGTCGTCGCAGAGCCGCCGGACGACGCCCGCGTCGGGGGTGGTGACCACGACGGTGGTGCCGAGTTCGGAGCGCGCACGGTCGAGCACGGTGAGCACCGAGCCGGCCTCCTCCGGGTCGATCCCGGCGGTCGGGTCGTCGGCGAGCAGCACGGCGGGCGCGGCGGCCAGCGCCTTGGCGACCGCGACGCGGCGGAGCTGACCCGCGGTGAGCTCACCGGGACGCTGCGCGGCGCGCGGGGTCAGGCCGACCAGGTCGAGCAGCGAGCCGACCCGGCTGCGGCGCTGCGGGCCGTCGACGCCGAGCTGCTCCAGCGGCGAAGCGATGTTGCCGGCGATGGTGCGCTCGGCGATCAGCTCCGGCTTCGACGAGACGACGCCGAGCTGACGGCGGATCTCGCGGAGGCGGCGGCCGTCGAGGGTGCCGGTGTTGAGGCCGTCGAGCCGGACGACCCCGCGGTCCGGGCGCTCCTGCAGCGCGATGCAACGGGCCAGGACGGACTTGCCGGAACCGGCCGGGCCGACGACGCCGAACAGCGAGCCGGCCTGGACGTCGACACTCACGTCACGCAGGGCGACGACCGAATTTCCGTTGGTGGCAAAGGATTTGGACAGGTTTTCGACGGTGATCACGACAGCTCCAGAAAAACAGGGCGCAGCGCACGAGGGCGCGCCCGGCCGCAAGCGAATGTCCGTCCGCAGTGGACGGTGCGTTGAGAAGGGTGGTTCGGCTCAGACGAAGCTCAGCGCGAGCGTCGACATGCGGAGACGGAGCGGCGGCCTTCGTCGACAACGCGACGCCTGGTCAGCAGCAGGGGGCGAGCTACCCTCTTCATCGGAAACGGCCTCCATCGGTCCTGGCGGTAGCACCTGCCCTGCGGAGGGTGGTTGCTGCGACTTCGACGAGCCAGGTCTCTCGGTCGCTCGGGATGGACGTACTGAGTTAAGCCGATCCCACGGAGCGAAAGCAAGCCCGTTGGCCCACATCACACGACTGGAGGTGTCGCAGTCACGAGCTGACGGCGAAAACGTGCGTTTTTCACCGTCTCCGATGTGGCGGATTCAGCCGTGGACCTGCGCGCGGGCCGCGATCCGGGCGAAGTCGCGCACGTCGAGCTGCTCACCACGGGTCTTGGGGTCGATCCCGGCGGCCGTCAGGAGCTCGCCGGCCCGCTCGGCCGAGCCCGCCCAGCCGGCGAGTGCGGCGCGAAGCGTTTTCCTGCGTTGTGAGAAAGCGGCGTCCACCAGGGAGAAGAGACTGTCCCGGTCTTCGGACGCCGGCGCGTCGCCGCGTTCGAACGCGACGAGCGCGGAGTCCACGTTGGGCACCGGCCAGAACACCGAACGTGGCACCGCGGCGACTTTCCGTGCGGGACCGTACCAAGCGAGCTTGACGCTCGGGACGCCGTAGATCCGGCTGCCCGGCCCGGCCGCCATCCGGTCGGCGACCTCGGTCTGCACCATGACGAGCCCGGACCGCAGCGACGGCACCTCGGCGAGCAGGTGCAGCACGACCGGCACGGCGACGTTGTAGGGCAGGTTGGCGACGAGGGCGGTCGGCGCGCCCGGCAGGTCGTCGTTCGCGACCCGCAGCGCGTCGGCCCCGACGACGGTCAGCCGCTCCGCGGCTTCCGGTCCGCGCTCGGCCACGGTCTCGGGCAGCCGCGCGGCGAGCTTGGGATCGATCTCGACGGCGACGACCCGCGCCCCGGTGGCGAGCAGCCCCAGCGTCAGCGACCCGAGCCCGGGCCCGACCTCGAGCACGACGTCGTCTTCGGTGACGTTCGCCAGCTCGACGATCCGCCGGACGGTGTTGGGATCGTGCACGAAGTTCTGCCCGAGCTTCTTGGTCGGCCGCACGTCCAGCTCGGCCGCCAGCCCGCGGATTTCGGCGGGTCCCAACAGTTCAACCACCGGACGAGCTTACCGATCGTGGCCGGGCAGCACCCCGAGGGCGGCGGTGGCCAGCTCGCGCACGCGCTGCCAGTCCGGTTCGGTCACGAGCGCTTCGGCGTCCCAGAGGTGCGCGTTGACCTCGCCGCTCATGCGATCGAGCAGGCCGTCCAGCTCGGCCAGGACCGGGGCCGCCTCGCCGTGCCCGATGCTGCGGCCGAGGTCGGCGTAGAAATCGTCGAACTCCATCGCGAGTTCGTCGGCGGCGTGGGGGATGCCGATTTCCCGCAGCCAGGCCTGCTGCCGCTCGGCGGGCCACGTCAGCCGGGTGAGCGCCTCGCGGAAGTACCCGAGCTTGTACCGCTGGTAGTCCTCCACGAGGCCAGTGTCGCGCGGCTACCCCTCTCAGCGCACACGAAAAAGCCCCCGTCCACGAAGGACGGGGGCCGTTCCGAAGCGAAACTCAGGCCTTCTTGCCGCAGACCGGCCAGGCGCTGTACCCGCCACGAGCGTCGCGGACCTTCTCCGCGATCGCGATCTGCTGCTCGCGCGACGCCTGGCTCGGCAGGTTCGCGTACGCGTCGCCGCCGTAGGCGTCCCAGGTGCGCTTGTCGAACTGGAGGCCGCCGTAGTAGCCGTTGCCGGTGTTGATGGCCCAGTTGCCGCCCGACTCGCACTGCGCGATGCGGTCCCACGCGGAGCCGTCGCCGATGGCCGGCTCCGGGGCCTTCTTGGTGCCGACGTGGATGATCTTCGGCTTGGCCTCGGTGATGACCTGCTCGGAGATGCTCTCGCGGGAGACCTCTTTGCCGTTCTTCTGCGTGACCTTGTAGGTCACCATCTTCTCGCCGGGCGTGCCGGGGTCCTCGACCTGCGTCTTGCCCTTGTCGAGGTTCGGGTCGTCGACCTTCTGCTCGGGCGGGTCGATGGTCTCCTTCTGGACGACCGTCGAGACGCCGGTGCGGCTGATGTGCACCTCGGCGCCGTCGGTCAGCTTGACGTCCAGGCCGCCCTCGGCCTGGTCCTCCGGGCCCAGGGTGAGCTTGTACTCGCCCAGGAACTCCTTCGTCGTGACCGCGGTCGTCTTCACCTGCTTCGGCGCGTTGGCGCCGTCGTACAGGGTGATGTTCTTGAGGGTCTTGATCTCGACGGTGGCGCCCTGCAGGGGCAGCTCGCCGTCCTTCGGCATCGACATCCACGTGCCGGGCTTGTCGAGCTCGGTCATGCCGAGCTGGCCCAGCGCGTCGCCGAGGTGGGTCGCGCGCACCCAGGAGGTGTGCTCCGCGCCGTCGACGATCATCTTCAGCTGGCGGCCGCGCTCGAGCTTGATGACGCCGCCGTCGCCGACCTCCGCCTGCGGGGAGGGGGACAGCGAGTCGTGCTCGCCGACGGACAGGCCCGCGTCCTCCAGCACCTCGCCGACGGTGTCGCCGAAGGAGTGGATGGTCTGCTGCTGGCCGTCGACGTCGACGGTGACGCTCTTGTTCATCGCCAGCGCGGCCGCGCCGCCGCCGGCGATGCTGATCATGACACTGAGGACGGCGCCCTTGAGGAAGCGGCGCTTCCAGACCTTGGTGGTCTCGCGCAGGCCCTCGTCCAAAGCGGCGCGCTTGGCCTGCGGCGACGCCGTGCGGTCCGCCTCGACGGCGTCCGGGATGACGATCGGGGGCAGGTACGTCGTCTCGGCGTTGATCAGCCGGATCAGTTCGTCGACGTCGACGTCGATCTCGGCCATCATCGCGTCGGCGTCGGGGCCGAGCGCGGCGAGGATGTCCTGCTGCGTGATGTTCGGGTCGTCGGAGAAGTCGAGCTGACCGTACGCGGTGTCCTCGAAATAACTGCGTTCGAGGACGGCGGAGCGCGCTCCAGCCTGTCTGCTACCTGTCACCGGGTCGTTCCCTTTCCCAAGATGCCGTTCGGGGCGGCATCTTTACGTCTGGGCCCGCAGCCGGCGCCATCGTCACGGTTCCGGTCGTACCAACCCGGTTCCGCTTCCCCGACGTGCACTGACGTGACTGTGGGCGTAACAGTCGGCAACTGCATGGTGCAGTACCGACCGGCACGATCACGGGACAGTAACGGGTCCCGCCGGGTTGCGCAAACACCCCCCGGAGTGTCGTGATCCCCGTCACTCCATCAGGTGGCCGATCAAGGAACCCTGATGTCGCAATGCGTTCAACCCGTTGTGACACTGGGGAGTCGGTACACGCGCTCGGCAGTGGTCCGGACCGATTCGGCGACTTCGTGGACAGCTTCGCCCCTGAGCGCCGCGAGGTGACGGACGGTGTAAGCGGCGCCGAACGGCTCGTTCGGCCGCCCACGGAACGGGTGGGGGGTCAGAAACGGCGCGTCGGTCTCGACGAGGTACTGGTCCGCCGGGCAGAGCCGGGCCGCCTCGTGGAGGCCCTTCGCGTTCTTGAACGTCACCGTGCCCGCGAAGGAAAGGACGTATCCCGCGTCCACGCACTTCCGGGCCATTTCCGCGTCCCCGGAAAAACAATGGAAGATTACGGCATTCGGCGCATTCTCTTCGGCCAGGATGCGCAGCACGTCGTCGTGGGCCTCGCGGTCGTGGATCATCAGCGGCTTGTCGAGCCGCTTGGCGAGGTCGATGTGCCAGCGGAACGCCTCCTGCTGGGCGTCGTGCGGCGAGTAGTCCCAGTAGTAGTCGAGGCCGGTCTCGCCGACCGCGACCACGCGGTCCTCGGCGGCCAGGCGCTCCACTTCGGACTTCTCGGCGTCGCCGAACTCCTTGGTCCGCGTCGGGTGGATGGCCACCGCGGCCCAGACCCGGCGGTCCCAGCCGGCGGCCTCGGTGGCCCAGCGGGCCGAGGCGAGGTCGTCCGCGACCGTGACGACGCGGGCGACGCCGGCGCGCTCGGCGCGGTCGACCATGGCCGTGACATCGGCCGCGGTGACCGCGCCGCACGCGTCGAGATGGGTGTGCGCGTCCACCACCGACACCGGGAGCCGGTCCGGGACCGGCGGCAGCTCGCGCTTCTGATCACCCATGCGTACTTCTTACTCCTCGATGATCGGCGCCCACTCCGGACCGGTCTCGCCGAGCGCCGGGTCGAGCTTGGTGAACAGCGGCGACGGCTTGGCCAGCGGCCGGCCGACCTCGATCGGCTTCGACTCCCACTTCGCCTGCTCGGCCGCGTAGTCGCCGGTCAGGATCGGGTTGACCCGGCCGTCGATGTCGAGGTCGTCGACCTCCTTGAGCTCCGGCTGGGCGGCCCAGACGCCGGTGCCGCCGAGTGCCTCGTGCACCTTCTGCGCCGAGTGCGGCAGGAACGGCGTCAGCAGCGTGTTGGCGTCGGAGACGACCTGCAGCGCGGTGTGCAGCACGGTGTCGCGCCGTGTCGGGTCGTCCTTGAGCTTCCACGGCTCCTGGTCGGAGATGTACCTGTTCGCCGCGGTGACGACCTTCATCGCCTCGGCCGCCGCCAGCTTGAACCGGGACCGGGCCAGGTGCGCGCCCGCGGTGTCGAACGCCTTGCGGGAAAGCGCCTTCAGCTCCTCGTCGGCCGCCGTCGGGGCCTCCGGGCGCGGGACGGCGCCGACGTTCTTGTGCGCCATCGAGATGGACCGGTTGACCAGGTTGCCCCACTCGTTGGCCAGCTCGAAGTTGGTCCGGCGGACGAACTCGTCCCAGGTGAAGTCGGTGTCCTGGGTCTCCGGGCCGGCGACCGAGATGAAGTACCGCAGCGTGTCCGGGCCGAAGTCGCGCAGGAAGTCCTCGACGTAGATCACGCGCCCGCGCGAGGTCGAGAACTTCGAGCCGCTCATGGTGAGGAACTCGGACGAGACGATCTCGTCCGGCAGGTGCAGGCGGCCGTACTTGCCCGGCTCGCCGCCCTTGTCGCCCTCGCCGTTGTGCCCGAACAGCAGCGCCGGCCAGATCTGGGCGTGGAAGGTGATGTTGTCCTTGCCCATGAAGTAGTAGGAGCGCGCGTCGGCGTTGTTCCACCACTCCTGCCACGCGTCCGGGTTGCCGGAGCGCCGCGCCCACTCGACGCTGGCCGAGAAGTACCCGATCACCGCGTCGAACCAGACGTAGAACCGCTTCAGCGGCTGGTCGCGCCAGCCGTCGAGGGGGATCTTGACGCCCCAGTCGAGGTCGCGGGTGATCGGCCGGGGCCGCATGTCGTCGATCAGGTTCTTGGTGAAGTTGAGGACGTTCGGGCGCCAGTCGGTCTTGGTGCCCAGCCAGTCGCCGAGGGTCTTGGTGAATGCCGGCAGGTCGAGGAAGTAGTGCTCGGTCTCGACGAACTTCGGCGTCTCGCCGTTGATCCGCGACCGCGGGTTGATCAGCTCCGCGGCGTCGAGCTGGTTGCCGCAGTTGTCGCACTGGTCACCGCGCGCGCCGTCGTACCCGCAGATCGGGCAGGTGCCCTCGACGTAGCGGTCGGGCAGCGTGCGGCCGGTGGACGGGCTGATCGCGCCGCGCGTGGTCTTCGGCACGACGTAGCCGTTGCGGTGCAGCGCCAGGAAGATCTGCTGCGTCACCTCGGCGTGGTTGCCGGTCGTGGTCCGGGTGAACAGGTCGTAGGAGAGGCCGAGGCCCTGCAGGTCGGTGCCGATCTGGCGGGTGTACTTGTCCGCCGTCAGCTGCGGGGTCGAGTCTTCCTTGTCCGCCTGGACGGTGATCGGGGTGCCGTGTTCGTCGGTACCGGAGACCATGAGCACCCGGTTGCCGGCCATTCGCTGGTAGCGGGAGAAGACGTCGGACGGGACGCCGAATCCGGACACGTGGCCGATGTGGCGGGGGCCGTTGGCGTAGGGCCAGGCCACCGCGGTCAACACAGGGGTGCTCATACCTTATTAGCCTACGGAGGCCGTCACGCGCTTTGTCGGGAGGGTTCGGGCGGGAAACCGCCTGATCAACCGCGTGTGGGTCACTGCGGGTCCGCCGTCCGCGACGTATGGTGTGCTCTCCACCGAAGTGGCGGGGGCGGACTGTGACGGAGCCGGAGAGCGAACGCGGGATCTCGCTGTCCCACCGTGAGCGGGTGTCCGACTGGCACGCCGTCCGCGCGGCGGACACGAAGTTCGTGTCGGTGACGATCAGCGAGAACGTCAACTGGAGCAACGGCGCCGCGGAGCGGAACCTGACCGGGGCGCAGGAGGCCGGGCTGCACGTCGGCGGGCGGCACTACGCGCGGCCCGGCGCGGTGCACGACCAGGCCGACCACTTCGTGCGCACGGCCAGCAGGCTCGGCGCGTTCGCCACCGGGTCGCTCGCCCCGGCGCTGGAAGTGGCGGCGCCGAGCGTCGACGACCGGTTCATCAAGGCGTGGATCAAGCACGTCCGGCACGCGGCGCGCATCGAGCGGGTGCTGGTCTACGCCGACCACGACTGCTGGGCGAACCGGCTGCACCCGGACCGCTGGGCCGACAGCGAAGTCATCCTCTGGCTGACCCGGCACAACGGCATCCCCGGCCGGCCGGGCTGGTTCCACTCGCGGCTCGGCCTGCACCAGCACGCGTGCGCCGCGGACGTCCCCGGCATCGCCGGGCCGGTGGAGCAGAACGCCGTCGTGTACCCGTTCACATTGGGCGACCTGCTGCTCTGACCTGTGGTGGTATGGCGCCATGCGCGTGTCGAGCACCCCACTGCGGACGGACGTCACGCCCGCGCGCGCGTTCGAGGTGCTCGCCCACCACGCCGCTACCCGCGGGCTGCCGCCGCCCGCGATGCTGTCCGGCGACTGGTTCGGCGCGCGGGCGGTGATCGCGCCTTCGCTCACCGTGTCCCCCGGCGCCTTCCCCGCCGCGCCGGTGGCCGATGCCCCGCCGGACGTGATCGGCGGCGGCTGGTTCGGCTACCTCGGGTACGACCTCGCGGACCCCTCCGGCCGCACCGGCTTCCTGCCGCCGTCGGCGTGGGGCTGGGCGGACCACGTGCTGCGGTGGTCCGGTTCCGGTACCTGCCACCTCGAGTCGCTGGACGGCGGCGGCCCGCCGGTGTCCACGATGGAATCCCTGCTCGCGTCCGCGCCGCCCGCGTCGTCGTGGTCGGCGGGACCGCTGCGGCGGCCGCTGCCCTCGGAGCACCGGGACGCGGTGAAGGCGTGCGTGCACGCGATCGAGGCCGGGGAGCTGTTCCAGGCGAACATCTGCTCGCGGTTCACGGGCACGTTCTCGGGCTCGCCCGCGGCGTTGTTCGCGGCCGGGGTTTCGTCGCTGGCCCCGCGCCGCGCGGCCTTCCTGTCCGGCGCGTGGGGCTCGGTGGTCTCGTTCTCACCGGAGCTGTTCCTCGCGCGCCACGGGCGGGCGGTGCGCTCGACGCCGATCAAGGGGACGCTCCCCCGGCGCGGGCCCGCCGACGACGGCAACGCCGAGCTGCTGCGCCGGTCCGCCAAGGACGTCGCGGAGAACGTGATGATCACCGACCTCGTGCGCAACGACCTCGGCCGGGTGTGCGAGGTCGGGTCGGTGACCGTGCCGTCGCTGCTGCGGGTCCGCCCGGCGCCGGGCGTGTGGCACCTGGACTCGACGGTCAGGGGCACGCTGCGCCCGGCGGTGTCCGACGCGGACCTGCTGGCCGCGACGTTCCCGCCGGGTTCGGTAACGGGCGCGCCGAAGATCCGCGCGCTGGACCTGATCGCCGCGCTCGAACCCGTCGGCCGCGGCGTCTACACCGGCGCGATCGGGCTGCTTTCCCCCGCCGCCGGGCTGGAGCTGAACGTCGCGATCCGGACGTTCGAGATCGCGGACGGCGCGATCGCACTCGGCGTCGGCGGCGGGATCACGGCGGATTCCGACCCGGAGGCGGAGTGGCAGGAGTGCCTCCACAAGGCGGCACCCCTGGAAGCCCTACTTGCCGGGGTCGAGCAGTAGCTTGCCGACGGTCTTGCGGGAGCGCAGGGCCTCGTGCGCGGCGCGGGCGTCCGCGAGCGCGTACTCGCCACCCGGGATCGCCTTGAGCTTGCCCGCCAGCACCAGGTCGAAGAGGTCGGTCAGCGCGGTCCCGAAGACGTTGCCGGGCAGGCGGAAGACGTGCGGGAGCCACATGCCGCTGATGGTCGTGCTGTGCCCGAGGAGGTTGCGCAGCTCGACCGGCTTCGGGCTTTCGCGCCCGGCCATGCCGTAGAACGCGAGCCTGCCGAACGGCGCCAGCGCGGCGATGCTCTGGTCGGTGGTGGTCCCGCCGACCATGTCGAGCACGACGTCGACGCGGCGGCCGCCGTTCGCCTCGACCAGCGCGGCGGTCATGTCCTCCGCGCGCGAGTCGATCGCGACGTCGGCGCCGAGTTCGAGGGCGAGCGCGCGCTTCTCGTCGCTGCTGGCGGTCGCGATCACGCGGCCCGCACCCCAGGCCTTGGCGAGCTGCACGGCGATGGTCCCGACCCCGCCGGCGGCGGCGTGCACGACGACCGACTCGCCCGGCTCGAGGTGGGCGTTCTTCTTCAGCAGGACCCACGCGGTGGTGCCCTGGACCAGCATGGACAGCGCGGCGAGGTCGTCGACGCCGTCGGGCACCGGGAACGTCGTGCCCTCGGGCGCGACGGCCTTCTCGGCGTACCCGCCCCCGCCGTTCAGCAGCGCGACGACCCGCTTGCCGCCGCTGGTCCCGACCACCTCGCCGCCGGGGACGAGCGGCAGCTTCGACGGCGCCAGGTAGCTGTTCTCGGCCTGGTGGGTGTCGGCGTAGTTGACGCCGATCCGCTCGACGTCGACGAGCACCTCGCCGGGCCCGGCCACCGGGTCGGGCAGCTCGACCGGCGTGAGCACCTCGGGTCCGCCGAACTCGGTCACCTGCACTGCGCGCATGTCGTGTTCCCTCTCCGTCGTGACTGTGAGACATTCTGGCATATGTCTCAGGAGTTCGAACGGGCCCGCGAGTGGTTCCTGTCCGGCCGCCGCGTCGACATGGGCGAGCTGGCGGAGGACCAGGCCATCAGCCGCGCCACCCTGCACCGCCGGGTCGGCTCCCGCGACCGGCTGCTGGGCGAGATCCTGTGGTCGTTGTCGTCGGCGTCGATCGCCCGCCTGTGGCCCACGTGCGCGGGCCGCGGCGCGGCGGGGGTGGCCGACTTCGTGAGCGGCTACGTCCGGTTCGCGAACGACTCCCCGCCGTTCCGCGACTTCCTGCGCCGCGAGCCCGAGCGCGCGCTGCGGCTGCTGACGACGCGCGCGAGCGTGTGCCAGCAGCGGACGACCGCGAAGCTGGCGGAGCTGCTGACGGGAGAGGTCTCGGCGGGACGGCTCGTGCCACCGCTGCCGGTGCCGGACCTGGCTTACCTGCTGGTGCGGATCGGCGAGTCGTTCGTGTACACGGACGTGATCACCGGCGACGCCCCGGACGCGGCGAAGGCGCACGCCGCGGTGACGGCGCTGCTCACCTGAGCGCGGCCGCTTCGGCCCGAGCCGCACGCGCTTCCGCCTCGGCCCGCTGCCGGTCCTCGGGGAAGAGCAGCCAGGGGGCCAGCGCCGCGAGCGCTTCCGCGATCGCCACCCGCCAGGCCGCGAAGGCCGCGAAGGCCGCCGTGCCGAGTTCTTCGCCGGGCTTCTCGGCCCGCGCCCGCCGAAGGTTCCTCAGCGCCGCTCGCAGCTCCGGCGTCATCACGCCTTCCGCGCCGCCAGGACGGCGTCGTAAAGCTCCTTTTTGGACACCCCGGCCGCCTCGGCGACCTCCGCCGCCGCCGACTTGAGGCGCTCGCCCGACGCCACCCGGTCCGCCACCTCGGACACCAGGTCCGCCACCGACACCTCCCGCGGCGCGGCACCCGCGACGACCACCGTGATCTCCCCGCGCACCCCCTCGGCCGCCCACTCCGCCAAGGAAGCCAGCGTCCCCCGCTTCACCTCTTCGTACGTCTTCGTCAGCTCCCGGCACACCGCGGCCCGCCGCTCGGCGCCCAGCACCGAAGCCGCGTCCGCGAGCAACGACGCCAGGCGGTGCGGGGATTCGAAGAGGACCGCCGTCCGCGGCTCGTCGCGCAACGACGTCAGCCAGCGCGTGCGCTCGCCCGGCTTGCGCGGCGCGAAACCCTCGAAGCAGAAGCGGTCGCACGGCAAGCCGGACAACGCGAGCGCCGTCGTCACCGCGGAGGGGCCGGGCAGGCACGTCACCGGGATGTCCGCGGCGACGCACGCCGACACCAGCCGGAAGCCCGGATCGGACACACTGGGCATACCGGCGTCGGTCACCAGCACGACCGTCTCGCCCGCGCGTAACGATTCGAGCAGCTTCGGCAGGCGCGCCGTCTCGACGTCCTCGTAGAAGCTCACCACCCGGCCGCGCGGGGTGACTTCCAGCGCGGCCGCCAGCGACCGCAGGCGGCGGGTGTCTTCGGCCGCGATGACGTCGGCTTCCGTCAGCGCTTCGGCCAGGCGGGGCGAGGCGTCGCGGACGTCGCCGAGCGGGGTGGCAGCGAGGATGAGACGGCCCTGGGTCACCAGGCCAGCCTAGGCTGATCAGCGGATCCGGACGACGGACGCCCTGTCCCGCCCGTAGGATCGCCCCCGTGACCGCCGTGCTGACCCGTCCCGACGACGAAAGCGTCCGGCCGGACCCGGTCGAGGCGCTCCGGCCGCCGACCGACCGCGAAGTGACCCTGCTCGGCCGCGGCATGCCGACCGACCGGCTGCGCGGCTGGGTCGTCACCCTCGTGCTGACGCTGATCGGCGGGATCGTCCGGCTGCAGAACCTCGGCGTGCCGACGGACAAGGGCAGCCCGGTCTTCGACGAGAAGCACTACGTGCCGCAGGCCTGGCAGGTGCTGCGCAACGGCGGTTACGAGGACAACTACGGCTACGAACTGGTCGTCCACCCGCCGCTGGCGAAGCAGCTCATCGCGATCGGCGAATGGCTGTTCGGCTACAACGGCTGGGGCTGGCGGATCATGCCCGCGCTGGCCGGCACGCTGATCGTGCTGCTGACCATCCGCATCGCCCGCCGCCTGACCCGCTCGACGCTGCTCGGCGCCATCGCCGGCATCCTCGTGATCAGCGACGGCGTGCTCCACCTCCAGTCACGCATGGGCATGCTCGACATCTTCATCGCGCTGTTCGTGCTCGCCGCGTTCGCCTGCGTGCTCGCCGACCGCGACCAGGTGCGCGAACGGCTCGCGACCGCCGTCCGCGAAGGCTGGGTCAACGAGTCCGTCTGGGGCCCGAAGCTCGGGTTCCGCTGGTGGCGGTTCGGGACGGGCCTGATGATCGGGCTGACGTTCGGCGTCAAGTGGTCGGCGCTGTACTACATCGTCGCGTTCGGTCTGCTCACCGTGTTCTTCGACGTCGCGGCGCGGCGCGCGGCCGGCGTCGAGCGGCCCTGGCTGGGCACGATCCGCCGGGACGTGCTGCCCGCGCTGTGGGCGATCCTGGTCATCCCGTTCCTCATGTACTTCGCCGCGTACTGGGCGTGGTTCGCCAGCGAAACCGCCACCGACCGGCACTACACGGAGATCAAGGACATCGCGCCGGGCTTCTTCGGCTGGGTCCCGCCGGCGCTGCGCTCGCTCGCCGACTACACGGGCAACGTCCTGCACTTCCACGAAACGCTGGTCACGCCCAAGGACAACCCGCACCCGTGGGAGTCGAAGCCGTGGACGTGGCCGATGGGCCTGCGCCCGATGCTCTACAGCTACAACGGCGAGGTCACCGGCTGCGGCGAGTCCCGCTGCATCAGCGCGACGATGCTGATCGGCACCCCCGCGATGTGGTGGGCGGCGATCCCGATGCTCGGCTGGGCGACCTGGCGCTCGATCTTCCGCGCGGACTGGCGCTACGCGGCCGTGCTGGTCGGCTACCTCGGCGGGTACGTCTTCTGGTACACGAACATCGACCGCCAGATGTACTTCTTCTACGCGACACCGCTGGCCGCGTTCCTGGTGCTGGGCTTGACGTTGTGCCTCGGCCAGATCCTGGGCAGCGCGCGGCGCGGGTTCGAGAGACGCGGGACCGGCCTGCTCGTGGTGTCGCTGTACGTCGGACTGGTGGTGGCGAACTTCGCCTGGCTGTGGCCGATCCTGAACGGCATCGCGATCACGAACGGCCAGTGGGAAGCCGAGCGCTGGCTGCCTTCCTGGCGATGACCCTGGCCGACCCCGGCCGCGGCTGCTCGCGGACCGGTCGCGGTTACGGCGCTGGCTCGACGAAGGGCCGGAAGCTGGCGTGCACGAGACGGCGCCGGTCGAGCGGGACCGGGTGCCGCACCGGACGCGCTGGTGGATCAAGGGCGACGAATACCTCGCGCGCGCCCGGCTCAACCTGCGGCTCGACGACGAACTGGCCGAGTTCGGCGGCCACATCGGCTACGACATCAGGCCGTCGACGCGCGGACGCGGCCACGCCACCGCGCTGCTTCGCGCCGTGCTGCGGGTCGCCGGCGAGGCGGGTGTCGAGAACGCGTTGCTGACCTGCGCTCCTGGCGGACACCAGCGCGGCCGGACGGCTCCGCTACTGGTGCCTCACCCCGCGAAGTACGCCCCCGGCGTGACCCCGACCGCCCGCCGGAAGGCCGCCACGAACGCGCTCGCCGAGCTGTAGCCCACGCGGTACGCCACCGTCTCCAGCGGCGTCCCCTGTGCCAGCAGCGGCAGCGACGCGCGCAGCCGCACCTGGGTGCGCCACGTGCCGAACGGCATCCGGCACTCGGCGGCGAACACCCGCGCCAACGTCCGTTCCGACGCGCCGACGTCGCGGCCGAACTCGGCGAGCGTGCGCGGGTCCGCCGGGTTCGCGAGCAGGGCGCGCTCGACGTCGCGGGC
>NZ_JAAGNB010000296.1:0-16469 GCF_010550475.1 Amycolatopsis sp. SID8362 | reverse complement strand
GAGCTGGCCCACCTCCTCCGCCGCGGCGGCTACCCGCTGACGCACATCGCGACGGTGGTCGAGCAGGTCCGCACGGCGGGCGGCACCGAGTCACTGGCCCGCGCGCTGGCGGGCTGGCGGGACCGGCTCACGCGGCGGGGCCTGGCCATGCTCGACGCCGCCGCCCGGCTCGGGGAGTACCTGAAGCTACGGCCGTGACTTCGGGTGCAGGCGGTCGTACTCGAGCGCGGCCGTGTGCTGGGTTCGCACGGGCAGGGACTTCTCCTTCTCGGCGTCGTCCAGGTCGTTGAGCCCGAGCTGCACGGCCTGCCGGATCTGCTCGCGGTTGTCGCGCACGACGGCGGAGAAGAAGTCGTCGATCCGCGGGTCCAGCAGGACTTCGAGCAGCACGCGGAACGAGGTGTCCACGCAGGCGCGCACGATCTCGTCGTGGAACGGCAGCCGCTTGAGCCGCCCCAGCTGCGGGTCGGCGGCGATCTTCTCGGTGATGATCGCACGCAGCTCTTCCTTGTTGGCCCCGAGCGACTTCGCGAGGTTTTCCGGGTAGTTCCCGGTTTCCAGCACCTTGACCACCTCGTCGAGCACGGCGATGGTGACCGGTTTCTTGATGGCCTTCACGATCGGCTCGGACAGCTTGTCGACCAGCCGGTAGGTGAACTGCTCCCCGACCGCCCGGTCCGCGGCCCGCCCGATCCGGATCAGCAGCAGCACGACGGTGACGAACTTGTGCCCGACCATCGCCGGGTGCGCGACCGGGATCATGGCGAACAGCTCGTACCAGTTGCGCACCAGGAACTTCCGGGCCCACCGGCGTTTCCGCCACCGCCACAGGAACTCGAGGAAGAACACCCCGCAGATCCCGCAGTCGACGGAGAAGATCACCAAGCCGGCGTCCCGCGCCGGCGGGCTGAGCACCATGAACCCCAGCAACCCGACCGACCCTGCGGCCAGGATGAGCATGATCCAGTCGTCGGCGCGCACGTTCCCGGGCAGGATCCCGCTGTTGAGCTCCGGCTCGCGGGCGTCGCGAAGGGTGGCCATGCCCGATCATGGCACGCACCCGCCCGCTCAGCCGCTTGACCACGGTCGCGACCGGCGACGGCGTTCCGGCGGACCGGCAGTTGCCCGCCTTTGCCGCGACCGGGCGCGCGCGCCGATCTCGCCCGGCGCCGCACAGGTGTCATGAAAGGGTCATTCACCTCACCAGACGACATGAATGACCCATTCACAACATCCCCGCGACGCCGGGCAGACCACGCGGCCGGCCTGCGGCCGGTCACCCGCTCGCCGACGCGACTTTGCCGGGCCCCTGACGTCTGGCGAGGTGCGGGCCGCAGCTAATCAAACAGATGGTTGACACAATCCATCATCTGCATGATTATCGGTGCCACCGACACGGACGGGGGACCCAGTGGACAAGCACGCACTCAGGTGGTGGGCATTGGCGGTCGCCGTGCTCGCCGTCCTGGTGGACATGATCGACAACCAGATCGTCGCGGTGGCCCTGCCGACGATCCGGCGCGAGCTCGGCACCGGCGAAGCCGCCCTGCAATGGGTTTCGGCCGGGTACGCGCTGGGGTTCGCGCTCACGCTGATCACCGGCGGCCGCCTCGGGGATCGGCACGGGACGAAGAAGCTGTTCGTGGCGGGCATGCTCGTGTTCACCGGCGCGTCGCTGGTCGCAGGCCTCGCCGGGCACGTCGGGGTGCTGATCGCCGCGCGCGTGGTGCAGGGTGTGGGCTCCGGTCTGATGGTGCCGCAGGTGCTGTCGTTCATCCACGCCGAATTCGGCGAGCGGGAGCGGCCGAAGGCGATGACCTGGTACGCGGGCGCGTTCCCGGTCGGCGGGCTCGCCGGGCCGCTGCTGGGCGGCGCACTCACCGAGGCGGACCTGTTCGGCACCGGCTGGCGGGCGATCTTCCTGGTGAACGTCCCCATCGGGGTGCTCGCGCTGCTCGGCGCGCTGGGCACCATGGCGAGCCGGCCGGGGTCCGCCCGGCACCGCACGGACCCGGTGGGGCTCGCGCTGCTGACCGCCGCGTCGGCCGCCGTCTTCTTCCCGCTGGTGCAGGGCCGCGAGCTGGGCTGGCCGATGTGGACGGTCGCGCTGCTGGTGGCGGCCGTCCCGCTGTTCGGGCTTTTCGTTCTGCACCAACGCTTCCAGTTCCACCGCGGTGGCGAACCGCTGGTCTCGCCCGACCTGCTGCGGCGCCTCGCCCGCGGTCAGGGCGTGCTGTTCTGCGTCACGACGGCGACCGGCGTGTTCTTCGTCCTGACCCTGCACCTGCAGCTGGGACTCGGCTTCACGCCGTGGGAAGCGGCGTTGACGTTCGCGCCGTCGACCCTCGGCATCGTCGTGGGCAACGTCCTCGCCATGCGCCTCGCGCCCCGCTTCGGCCGGGCATTCACCGCGGGCGCCGTCGGCGTCCTGCTCGCCGGGCTGGTCGCGATCGCTTTCCTGGTCGGCGATCCCGCGTTGCGCGGCTGGGCGCTGCTGCTACCGGTGGTCGCCGTGGGCCTGGGGATGGGCGCGGTGCTGAACGCGCTGTTCGCCGCGTCGATGGCGGAAGTCCCGCCCGACCGGGCCGGGGCGGCGTCCGGCGTCGTCAACACCACCGTCCAGCTCGGCACGGCGACCGGGATCGCCTTGGCCGGCACCGTTTTCTTCGCCCGGCTCGGCAGCGGATCGGGCCCGGCGACGGCGGGCGCGCTCACGGTCAGCGCGGGCGTGCTGGTCCTCGCTCTCATCCTGCTGGTGAACAGAATCAGGCAACCGGCTGACGTATAGTCGCGGCGTGAGCGCCTCGAAGCCCCGCCGATCGCCGAAGCCCCAAGAGCGGCAACGGGATCCGGAACGCACCCGCCGCCTGATCCTCGAGGCGGCGGGCGCGGAGTTCGCGGCGAAGGGCTACGCGGGCGCGCGGATCGCGGCGATCGCGACGCGGGCCGGGGTGAACCAGCAGCTGATCTCGTACTACTTCGACGGCAAGGAAGGCCTGTACCGCGCGCTGTCGGAGCAGTGGACGCTGCGGCAGGGCGAGCTGGTCTCGCCGGACATGCCGCTGTCGGAACAGGTCCGGCGGCTCGCGCTCGAAGGCACGACGGGCCGCGACGGCATGCGGCTGGTGGCGTGGTCCGGCCTGGAGTACGAAGGCGCCGAGTCGGACCCCGACCACGGCCCCCGGACCCAGCGCCTGCGGCCGACGGTGGCGCACATCGCGGAGCTGCAGGAAGCGGGCCGCCTGCCGGAGTGGATCGACCCGGCCTGCCTCACGGTGCTGCTGATGTCCGCCGCGATGGCGCCGGTGACGCTGCCGCACGTGGCCGAAGGGCTGACCGGGCTCGACCCGGCGTCCCCGGACTTCGTGCGGCGGTACGCCGACCAGCTCGCGAAGCTGGTCGAGCACCTCGGGGCCTAGCCCGCCAGCACCTCGCGCAGCTTCGCGGCGAAGGCCTCCGGCTTCCCGGCGTAACCGTGCTCGCCGCCCAGGAAACCGCCGTGGTGGCTGGGGAAGACCGTCGCTTCCTGCCCCAGCGCCGCGGCCGTGGCGAGGCCGGCCCGGCCGGTGATCTCCTCGATGGACTCCTCGCCGACGCCGATGACGATCCGCGTCGGGGCCGCCGTCAGCGCGTCGACGTCGGGCCAGTAGGTCGAGACCGCGAGGGAGCGGTCGGACAGCAGCGGGTCGTCGCGGCGGCCGTCGTCCTCGGTGGGCAGGCCGAACTGGGCCGGATCCGCCGTCGGGAGCGCGAAGTAGTCGTCGGTGAACTCGCCCTTCCACGACGCGAGCTTCATGAAAGCCGTCATCCCGGCACCGAAACCGCCGGCCTGGTAAGCGTCCCGCATCTGCTTGCCGGCCCGGTCGGCCGCGTCCGCGTCGGGCAGCAGCCCGGTCAGCGGCGGCTCGTGGGCGACGAGCGTGACGACGTCCTCCGGATGCGCCGTGACGAGCGCGAGCGCGGTGACCGCACCGCCGCTGCTGCCGAACACGTCGACCGGACCGCCGCCGAGGGCCTGGATCACGGCGTGGAGGTCGCCGGCCTGGACGTCGGGCACGTGGTCCTCGCGGCCGTCCTTGCGGACGCTGCGCCCGAGCCCGCGCGGGTCGTAGGTGACTACGGTCCGGTCGGGGAACTGCCCGGCCAGCGAGCCGAAGCCGTCGGCGGCCATGGCGTCACTCTCCCAGAGCCAGGCCGCTCGCGACGGCCTTGACGCGGCCGAAACCGGGCACCTGCACCGGAACCGTGGCCCACCACGGGTACGCCGTGACGCCCTGCCCCAGCTCGAGGTCGTGGTTGTCGCCCCAGCCCCAGACGGTCCCGTCGGTCTTGACGGCGTACCCGCCGCCGTTGAAGATCCCGAGCGCCTTCACCCCGGTGAGGTCGCGCACCGGGACCGGCACCGCCGACGTGCAGTTCGGGCTGGTGTCCGTCGATTCGCAGCTCACGCCGTTGCCGAGCCGGCCGCGGTCGTTGGCGCCCCAGGCGACGACGGTGCCGTCGGCGCGCAGCGCGTACGCGCCCGACCAGTTGCCGGTCACGGCGGTGACCCCGGTCAGGCCGGACACCGCCACCGGGGTGCGCGAAAGGCAGCTGGAGGTCGTGCACGTGACGCCGTTGCCCAGCTCGTTGTGGGTGTTGTCGCCCCACGCCCAGACGGTGCCGTCGGTCTTGACGGCGTACGCGCTGTAGCCGTCGCCGCTGCTGATGGCCTGGACGCCGCTCAGGCCGGCGACGCGCACCGGCGTGGCGGAGCTCGCCGCGGTGGAGCCGGTGCCCAGCTCGCCGCGGGTGTTGCTGCCCCAGGCCCAGACGGTGCCGTCGGACTTCAGCGCGTACGCGGTGTCCCGCGCGGCGGCGATGGCGGTGACCCCGGTGAGACCGGCGACCTGCACGGGTGTGTCGACGGTCTGCCCCCACTGCCACACGGTGCCGTCGGAACGCCGGGCGTACCCCTCGGCGTCGCCCGCCGCGATCGCCGTGACCGAGGTGAGCCCGACGACCGGGACGGGCGCGCGCGAGGCCCCGCTGAACCAGCCGTTGCCCAGTTCGCCGGTCCAGTTGTGGCCCCAGGCCCGCACGGTGCCGTCGATGCGCAGCGCGTACCCGTGCGAGATCGAGCCGGCGATGGCGACGACGTCGCTCAGCCCGGCCATCGTCTTCGGCGTCCCGATGTACCCGGTCCCCTGCTGCCAGGAGTAGCTGCTCCAGGTGGACACGCACTGGTTGAAGCAGTCGGCGGGCGGCAGGGTGAAGTAGCCGTAGAGGTCGGCCGTCACGTCGACCGTGCCGGCGCGGTTGTGGACGTAGACCGACCGATCCGTGTCGTAGGAGGCGTTGACCGCGGGCCCGACCGCCGACACGACGGGCGCGGCCGCCACGGAGATGGTCTGCCCGGGCGCGAGGGACAGGCCCGGGTCGGGCTGGCTGCTCGACGGGAGGTCCCACGCCGTGACGGCGGTGGTCGCGGTGGCCGAGTAGCCGGTCACGTTCAGGGCGACGGCGAGCGCGTTCGAGGGGATCGACGGCTGCAGCCGGTACGCGATGTCGCTGTTCGCCCCGATCTTCCGGGGCTTGCCGTCCCCCGTCCCGAGCCCGCTGCGGCTGTCCAGCACCCGCTCCGGGGCGACCGGGGTGAAGTAGGCGCCGTAGTCGGTGGCGTAGAAGCCGACGAGGTCGGCGTACGACTCGACCTGACCGGCCAGGTTGTAGAAGTCGATCGAGCGGTCCGCGCCGATCTTGACGGTGACCAGGTTCGTCCCCTGCCCACCGGGGTAGGCGGCGACGTTGGCCATGGTCGGCCGCGGTGTGTTGTGCGGGAACACCGTGGCGTAGGTGGCCGCGGACGGGTTGGTCAGCGTCAAGGCGAACGTCACGGCGGTGGCGGTCGCGGGCACCTCGTCGACCAGGCTCAGCTTGGTCGTGGTGCCGTTCCCGAGCCAGTCGATCAGCAGCCGCGACGGGCTGACCGGCGTGTACCGCGAGCCGGCGTCGGTCGTGTAGTAGCCGACGATGCTGGCGATGAGGTGGACGGACCCGGCCTCGTTGTAGAAGTCGACGGTCCGATCGGCCCCGACCTGCACGGTGACCTGGTTCGACCGCCGCTTGCCCGCCTGCACCTGAAGACTGGGCAGCGCCGGCCGCGCCTGCCCGTGCGTGAAGGCGGTGACGGCGGAGTCCGCGGTCGGCCCCTCGACCCAGAGGTTGACGACCACGGCGGTGCTGTTGACGGGCGCGAGCGAGGCGGCGCTGCCGGTCACGGTGGTCTTCGCCCCCACCGGCCCGACGGGCACCCCGACCCCGCGAACGGTGTCGAGGAACCGCGTCGGCTGCACGGCGGTGAAGCTGGAGGCGGGCGACGTGACGGCGGCCTGCGCCGCGGTGCCTCCGGTGACGAGCCCGGCCACCAGGGCCACGACGAGCGCGAGCGGACGTGCCACGGCCATGTTGTTCCCCCCAAGGACCCCCAGATTGGGCCTGGCGGGACTTTATGCCGGTTCCGGGAGCGCGGGTAGCGGCCGTTCGGCGGACAACGGCGCCAGGGTCAGAACTGCCCGGTCAGGCAGACGGACGAGACCTGGTAGCAGTCGGCGTACCCGGTGACGTCGTGGCTGTCGTCGACCGCGAAGGCTTCGAGGTCCGCCGCCGGACGCCAGGGTTCCGGCAAAGTCGCGTCGGATGGCTCCGCCCCGAGCGGGCCGCCGCCACTGTGCCGGACCCTGGCCCGGGACGTACTGAACGACCCTTTCACCTCGTCCGGCGACATGAACGACTCGTTCATGGCGTCGCCGCGCCGCCGGACCGGCCGCAGGGTACGAGATGCCCTGATTCACCGGGAGGACACCGGATCGCGCCGATCGGCCCTCCCACCGGGAAGGAAAAGAGAGCCGCCAAGGGGGCTCGAACCCCTGACCTTCTGTTTACAAGACAGATGCTCTACCAGCTGAGCTATAGCGGCCTGGCGCCGCGGCGCCAGCCACAGTGTATCGGCCCGCTCCCAAGATCCGTCCGATAGGCACCATCCCCAGCTCCAGGCCACTATGGAGGAACGTGGTCAACGCCACTGCAACGATCGCCACACCGGTGTCGATGGTCCGGGAGGAGCAGAGCGAGGAGGTGGATGGATCATGAAGATCAACGAGCGCGCCAACGGGGGCAAGGCGGCCAGATGGCCCCTGCTCGAGCCGCCCGAACAGCGGCCGAAGGTCCACCGGCCGAACCTGCTCAAGCACCGGCCGTGGCACGTGCTCGAGGCGCCGACCGGGGAGCTGCCCGCCGTCGAGACCGATGCGGCGATGGGGCCGCAGCTGCCCGACGAGAACACCGTCAACTTCGTGCTCGACCTCTCCCTGCGCATCGGCGAAGTCCAGATGGCGAGCGGGGCCGGCGCGTCGGACGTCACCGCGACGATCATCGCCATCGCCGGGGCGCTCGGGCTGCCGCACTGCGAGGTCGACGTCATCTTCACGTCGATCACCGTGACCTGCCACCGCGGGACCGAGCTCACGCCGGTCACCGCGCTGCGCGTCGTACGGAGCCGGAGCCTCGACTACACGCGGCTGACCGAGACCGAGAAGCTCGTCCGGAAGATCGTGCGCGGGCACGTGGGGGCCGAGCAGGCGCAGACCGAGCTCGAGCGGATCACGTCGGCGCCGCACCCCTACCCGCGCTGGACCGCGACGCTGGCCTGGGGTGGCGTCGCCGCGTTCATCACCCTGCTGCTCGGTGGCGGCCTGGACATCGCGCTCGTCGCCTTCGTCATCTCCGGCGTCATCGACCGGATCGGGCGGTTCGTCAACCACTACGGCCTGCCCTTCTTCTTCCAGCAGGTCATCGGGGGCCTGGTCGCGACGCTCTCGGCGATGGCCATCGTCAGCATGAACGTCCTGACCACCGACAAACCGACGCTGGTGGTCGCCGCCGCGGTCACCGTGCTGCTGTCCGGGCTCTCCACCGTCTCGGCGGTGCAGGACGCCATCACCGGCTACAACGTCACCGCCGCCGGCCGCACCATGGAGACCGCGCTGATGTCGGCCGGCCTGATCGCCGGGGTCGTGCTCGCCCTGCGGATCGCCGTCATGCTCGGCCTGCCGCGGACACCGCTGCCCGAAGCGCCGACGTCGACCGCGCTGCAGCTGCCGATGGTCGTGCTCGGCGGGGCCGGCGCGGCCGCCTGCTTCGCACTCGCCAGCTACTCGAAGATGCGCGCGATGCTGGTCGCGGCGGCCGCCGGGGGCATCGGCGCCGCCGTCTACGGGTCGCTCATGCTCGCCCAGCTGGACGGTGTCAGCTCGTCCGCGATCGCCGCCACGCTCGTCGGGTTCTGCGGTGGCGTGCTCGCGCGGCGGCTCGGCGTTACTCCACTGGTGGTCGCCGTGTCCGGGATCACTCCGCTGCTTCCGGGCCTCTCGACCTACCGTGGTCTGTACCAAATCGGCGTCGAGCCGGGCGGCAACATCTCGACGCTCATGACGGCCGTCGCGATCGGGCTTGCGCTGGCAGCGGGCGTGGTACTCGGGGAATGGCTCGCCCAGCCGGTCCGCACCGGCCTGGGCAGGCTGGAGCGCCGGTTCGCCGGGCCACGCATGGCTGGTCCGCTCGAACCGACCGAACGAAGCTTGGAGTAACTCAGCGGTCACCGGCTGTTCATCGCTCACGCGATAGGGTTTCACTCTGGGGCCGCGACCCAGAACGCGAGGAGCAGTCGACGTGGGTGAACCGAAGGAGCACGGGAACCAGGCCGATTTCGTCGTGGTGGCGAACCGGCTACCGGTGGACCTGGAACGCACGACGGACGGCGAACGCCGCTGGACGGCCAGCCCGGGCGGGCTCGTCTCCGCGCTGGAGCCGTTCCTGCGGTCCCGCAAGGGCGCCTGGGTGGGCTGGCCGGGCGTACCGGACGTCGACGTCGAGGAGTTCGACGACGACGGGCTCGTGCTCCACCCGGTTTCGTTGAGCGCCGACGAAGTCCGCGACTACTACGAAGGTTTCTCCAACGCGACCCTCTGGCCGCTCTACCACGACGTCGTCGAGCGCCCGGTGTTCGACCGCGTGTGGTGGAACAGCTACGTCAAGGTGAACCGCCGCTTCGCCCAGGCCAGCGCCGACGTCGCCGCGCCGGGCGCGACCGTGTGGATCCAGGACTACCAGCTGCAGCTCGTGCCGGCGATGCTGCGCGAGCTGAGACCGGACCTGCGCATCGGATTCTTCCTGCACATCCCGTTCCCGCCGGTCGAGCTGTTCATGCAGATGCCGTGGCGCGCCGCGATCATCCGGGGCCTGACCGGCGCGGACCTCGTCGGCTTCCACCGCCCCGGCGGCGCGCAGAACTTCCTCTGGCTGTGCCGCCAGCTGATCGGCCTCGAGTCGACGCGCGGCGCGGTCGGCGTCCGGTCCCGGCCGGGCACCATGCAGGTCGGCGACCGGACCGTCCGGGTCGGCGCCTTCCCCATCTCCATCGACGCCGCCGGCCTCGACACCCTCGCCCGCACGAAGGGCGTCCAGGAGCGGGCCGCGCAGCTGCGCCGCGACCTCGGCAACCCGAAGACGGTGATCCTCGGCGTCGACCGCCTCGACTACACCAAGGGCATCGACCTGCGGCTGCAGGCGCTGCACGAGCTGCTGCACGAGGGCAGGCTGCAGCCGGACGACGTCACGTTCGTCCAGCTCGCCACCCCGAGCCGCGAGCGCGTCGAGCACTACCAGCGGATGCGCGGCGAGATCGAGCAGATGGTCGGCCGGATCAACGGCGAGTTCGCCCGGGTGGGCCACCCGGTCGTGCACTACCTGCACCAGTCCGTGGACCGGACCGAGCTGGCGGCGTTCTTCTCGGCCGCGGACGTCATGGTCGTGACGCCGCTGCGTGACGGCATGAACCTCGTGTGCAAGGAGTACGTCGCGGCCCGTCACGACCTGGGCGGCGCGCTCGTGCTCAGCGAGTTCGCCGGGGCGGCCGCGGAGCTCTCTAGCGCATTCCTCGTCAACCCCCACGACCTGGACGGGGTGAAGGACGCGCTAGTGGCTGCCATTACCCTCGACCCGGCAGAGGGCCGTCGCCGGATGCGCGCCATGCGTCGCCAGGTCCTCACGCACGATGTCGATCGTTGGGCGCGCTCTTTCCTACAGGCGTTGGGTGCCGAAGCGGTCGATTAACCCGAACGACCACGCACGAGCTCCTGAGGAGGAGTGTTGACTGCCGAGGCCCTGCCCGCCGAGCTGCGGCGTGCGATCGTCCAGATCGCCCGCACGCCGCGCCTGCTGGTCGCATGCGACTACGACGGCACGCTGGCACCCATCACCCTCAACCCGGACGAGGCACGTCCGCTGCCCGAGTCCGTGGGCGCCCTCAGATCGCTCGCGGGGCTGCACGAGACCACGACCGCGGTCATCTCCGGCCGCGCGCTGCGCGACCTCGCCACGCTGTCGCGGCTGCCGTCCGAGGTGAACCTCGTCGGCAGCCACGGCTCGGAGTTCGACATCGGCTTCATCCACGCCCTCGACGAGAAGGCGCGTGAGCTGCACCGGCGGCTCGAAGCCGAGCTCGAACAGCTGGTGCTGGACGTCCCCGGCGTGTCGCTGGAGGTCAAGCCGGCGAGCATCGCGGTGCACGTGCGCCGCGCCGAGCACGAGGCCGGGCGCCGCGTGCTGGCCGCCGTCCACTCCGGACCGTCCACGTGGGAAGGCGTCTCCACCACCGACGGCAAGGAGGTCGTCGAGCTCGCGGTCGTCCAGACGGACAAGGGCCGCGCGCTGGACATCCTGCGCCACCAGGTGGGCGCGACCGCGGCGATCTTCCTCGGCGACGACGTCACCGACGAGAAGGCCTTCGCCCGGCTTTCGGGCCCGGACCTGGGCATCAAGGTCGGCGAGGGCGAGACCCTGGCCGGCTACCGCGTCCCGGACACCGTGGACGTCGCACTGGTGCTGGCGTTCATGCTGGAGGAACGCCGGAACTGGCTGTACGGCGAGTCCGCGCCGCCGATCGAGCGGCTGTCGATGCTGGCCAACGAGCGGTCGGTCGCGCTGGTCACGCCGGACGCGAAGCTGACCTGGCTGTGCCACCCCGGGCCGGACGCGCCCGCCGTGTTCGCCGACCTGCTCGGCGGCGAAGGCGCGGGTCACTTCTCCATCAAGCCGCACCGCAACGGCCTGCCGCTCGGCCAGCGCTACCTGCCGAACACGATGACGGTGGAGACGCGCTGGTCGCGCCTGCTCGTCACCGACTACCTCGAGCCGGAGAGCCCGCAGCACCGCACGGACCTGGTCCGCGTGATCTCGGGCGAGGCGGCGGCGAGCGTCAAGTTCGCGCCGCGCCCCGAGTTCGGCGGCGTGCCGGTGAAGCTCGAGGTCACCGACGGCGGCGTGCGGGTGCTCGGCACGTCCGAGCCGTTCGTGCTCTATTCGCCGGGCGTCGAGTGGACCATCACCTCCGACGGCCTGCACGACACCGCGACCGCGCTGGTGCAGCCGACGCCGACCCAGCCGGTGGTGCTGGAGTTGCGGTGCGGCACCACGGACCTCGGCCCGCACGAACTGTCCGAAGTGGAGCGACGCGACCGCGCCGGCCGCTACTGGAGCGAGTGGACGTCGAAGCTGCAGCTGCCGAAGGTGCAGACCGACCTGGTGCTGCGCTCGGCGCTGACGCTGCGCGGCCTGGTCAACACCGACACCGGCGGCGTGCTCGCCGCGGCGACGTCGTCGCTGCCGGAGGAGATCGGCGGCGTCCGCAACTGGGACTACCGCTACTGCTGGATCCGCGACGCCGCGATGACTGTGCGGGAGCTCGTGCACCTGGGCTCGATCGAGGAGGCCGAGGGCTACCTGCGCTGGCTGCACGGCGTCCTCGCGACGCTGGCCGGCCCGGAGCGGCTGCACCCGCTGTACACCTTGGCGGGCAGCGTGATCGGCGCCGAAGCGGTGATCGAGTCGCTGCCGGGGTACGCCGGCTCGCGCCCGGTCCGCGTCGGCAACCTGGCGAACCACCAGGTCCAGCTGGACGTCTTCGGCCCGGTCGTCGAGCTGGTCGGCACCCTGGCCGCGGCGCGCGGCGAACTGCGCGACGAGGACTGGCAGCTGGTCCGCGCGATGGCGGAAGCCGTGACGCGGCGCTGGAACGAGCCGGACCACGGGATCTGGGAGGAACGGCACGTGCCGCGCCACCGGGTCTACTCGCGGGTCATGTGCTGGGTGACGATCGACCGCGCGGTCAAGCTGGGCGAGCAGTACGGCCGGGGCGTGCCCGGCGCGTGGCCTGCCCTGCGCGACCAGATCAAGCACGACGTGCTCGAAAACGGCTGGAACGACGAGGTCCAGGCGTTCACCACGGCCTACGACGGCACGGACCTGGACGCGGCATCGCTGTTCGTCGGCCTGACCGGCCTGATCGACCCGGCCGACGAGCGCTTCCAGCACACGGTGACCGCGATCGAGGCGGAGCTGCGCAGTGGGTCCACTGTGTACCGTTACCGCCGCGACGACGGCCTCCCGGGTGGCGAGGGCGGTTTCCACATCTGCGCGGCGTGGCTGATCGAGGCGTACCTGCTCACCGGGCGGCGCACGGAAGCGCAGGAGCTGTTCGACCAGATCGTCGCCGCGGCCGGCCCGACGGGCCTGCTGCCGGAGCAGTACGACCCGATCGCGGAACGCTCCCTCGGCAACCACCCGCAGGCCTATTCCCACATCGGGCTCATCCGGTGCGCCAACCTGCTGGCGGCGAGTTAGCCCTTTCGGTCCGAACTGCCGTCAAGGCCACCTTGCGGGCGTCCGACGCCCGTAAGGTGGCCTTCACGGCATTCGGAGGTGAGCTGGGTGCAGGGGACGTTCGGGCAGGTCGAGTTCGTACCGCTGCCGCCCCGGTTCGCCGCCCGGGTGCGGTGGGGCTCGGTGGTCGTCGGGTCCTCGATGATCGCCGGCATGGTGCTGCTGTTCGGGCTCACGACGTTCCTGCAGGGCATCGTCCACGGCCACGCCTTCCCGGACACCCTCCTCGGCAAGGCCGCGGCGGTGCTGCCCCCGCTGGGCGTGCTGGCGATCGCGGTGCTGGTCCTGTCGTCCCGGCGCTGCCTGCGGGGTGACTACCTGGTCGTGGCGAGCGCCGCGTCGGCCCGCCACGCGCTGCTGTTCACGTACGTGCTGACGCTGGTGCTGGTCCTCGGGTCCTTCGCGGTACCGATCGTGTTCCGGGTGTGGCGCGACACGCCGGACCCGCGGGCCCCCGACCTGCTCACCGTGTTCGCGACGCTGGCCTTCGCGACGATGGGTTTCCTGGCGGGCATGTTCTACGTGCGGCCGAGCGTGCGGACGCTCAGGAAGTTCAGCGACCACCCCATCTGGTGAGTCCACAGTAGACACTCAACCCCTGGCTCCGGCGAGTGCCGCGATGACATGAATGAGTCATTCATGTCATCGGACGACATGAATGAGTCATTCAAGTCCTCCGGCAAGGCACCCCTGCGCGCCGGCTTGCACAGATTTCTTTGCACAATTTCCTTTGCACGGCTACCGTGGTGCCATGACCAGCGCTCCACCACCGGAAGAGCTCGACCCGGACGCCCTCAAAGCCGTCACGCACCCGCTGCGCCGCCGGATCCTCGGCGTGCTGTCCGCCGGGCCGGCGACGGCCACGAAACTCGCCAGGGAACTGGGCGAGAACACCGGCGCGACCAGCTACCACCTGCGGGAACTGGCCCGGTTCGGGTTCGTCGAAGACGCCCCGGAGCTCGCGCGGGGCAAGGAACGGTGGTGGCGGACGCGGCCGCGGGACATCCGGTGGCCGCGCCGCAGCGAGCAGAGCGCCGAATCCCGGGTGCTGTTCGACGACATGCAGCGCCAGGGGTTCGAGGAAGACCTCGAAAAGCTGAACCGGTTCGCGGAAAAGCGCGAAGAGCTGCCCGGCGACTGGCCGGACGCGCTGCTCTACGCCCGCGGCGGCACCTGGCTCACCGCCGAGGAACTGCACCAGTTCTGGAACGACTACATGGAGCTGTTCCGCCGGTACTGGCGGGCCGAGGACGACCGGTCACCGGAAGCGCGGCGCGTGCTCGTGCGCCTGCTCGCGTTCCCGGAACCAGGGGAATGACCATGACAGGGGATCTCGCATGCGAAGAGGGGCTCTACTACTGGCCGGGGTGATCCTGGCGGTCACCGCGCTCGCGCCACCGGCATCGGCGGCGGACAGCGAAGTGACGTTCACGAACGGCGGGGTGACCTTGCACGGCACCGTCGTCGCACCGCCCGGCGGGACGAAACTGCCGGGACTGGTGCTGGTCCACGGCTCGGGGACGCACAGCCGGGAGGACTACCGCGATCAGGCGGAAGCCTTTGCGCGGCAAGGGATCGCGACACTCATCTACGACAAGCGCACCGAAGGCTACTCCCAGTTCGAACGCTCGTACTCGACGCTGGCGGACGACGCGCTCGCCGCCGTCGAAGCGTTGCGCAAGCGGCCGGACGTCGATCCGGCGCGGGTCGGCGTCTGGGGGTTGAGCGAAGGGGGCTGGGTGGCGCCGCTGGCCGCGTCGCGCTCGGCGGACGTCGCGTTCGTCGTGACGCTCGGGGCGAACGGCGTCGAGCCGTCGCGGCAGCAGGCGTGGGCGATCGAGAACCAGCTGCGGCGCCTGGGGATGGACGGCTCGATCGTGCGGATGGCGTCGTCGGCGATGCTGCGCCAGCTCATCGGCGGCGGCGTGTTCCCCGAGGCGCGCTACGACCCGGTGCCGGTGCTGAAGAGCCTGCGCCAGCCGGTGCTCGGGCTCTGGGGCGCGAAGGACGTCCTGACACCACCGGGTGAGGCCGTCCGGATCTTCCAGGAGTCGGTGGCCAGGCACACCCTGCGCGTCTTCCCGGACGCCCAGCACCAGCTGCGGCGCACCACCGACGGCTTCGACAAGCTGCCCGGCTACGCGCCGGGCTACCTGGAACTGGTCGGCTCGTGGGTGCAGCACCCGCCAACAGTGTCGAGCGCCGACGCGCCGCCCGCGCAGGATCGGCCGAGCGCCGCGGTCACGCCGTTGAGCTGGTACGAGCCGACGTGGCTCCAGCTCGCCGTGCTGGTGCTCCTGCTCGTGGCGTTCGCCTGGTACCCGCTGGCGCGGCGCGGCCCGGCCGCGAAGGCGGCGCGCTGGCTCTCGGCGACGGGACTGCTCGCCGTGCTCGGTTTCCTGGCCGTCGACGTGGTGATCCAGGTCAGCATGGGCAAGGGACTGGGCCCGGTCGTCGCCGGCCGCCCGCTGCCGTGGCTGGCGCTGCAGTTGCTTTCGCTGGGCGCGGTGGCCGCCACCATCGGCACGGCGGTGGCGTGGTGGCGGCACCGGACCCCGCGGCTCGGTGTGCTGCTCGCCGGCGGCGTCGTGTTCGTGCCCTGGGCCCTTTACTGGGGACTGCTGGGGATCTAGGCGGAGTACCCCTTCGGCGGGATCAGCGTCGCGAGCTGGTCGAAGCTCAGCCAGTAGATCTGGTTCCCGCCGAAGCTCGCCGGGTCGGCGATCTTGACCGTCATGTCGGAGCTGTCGTAGCCGATCACCGTGAAGTAGTGGTAGATCGTGTAGTTCGGGTAGCCCGGCGGGTGGTTGTTCGCCGGGGCGACGATGTTCGCGACGATCGGGTAGCCATTGTTGATGTCGAGCGTGATGTCGCGCCACAGCAGGTCGCGCTGGGCCTGGGTCGGCGGGTCGTTCGGCATTTCCTTGGTCTCGTACCAGCTGGTGCCGAGGTCGGCGTTGAGGACGCCGGTGACCTGGCCGATCCAGTCCGTGCCGTTGGTGGTCGTGCCGAGCTGGGCGGCGAGCGTCGCCTGGCTCGGCAGGTTGCCGGTGCGCGCGGACATGGCGATCCGGGTGGCCGCCGGACCGCACCAGTAGCCGGTCTCCTGGACCTGGTACTGGATGTTCAGCACGGCTTCGGTACTGGCTTGGGCGACCGCGGGCAGCGAAACGAGCCCCATGGCGGCGATGAGCGTGACGAACCCCAGGCGGAATCTGCGCATGACGTTCCTTCCCCAGTTTTGACGTCGGTTGGCCAACGCCTTACTGGTGGATGATCTCGGCAAGGTCCGACGTTTGTCCCTCACCCACCCCGAACGGATCACGACGAAGGTAGGTTCGCCCGTGAACGCTCGCGCGCGCTGCGGGCAACTGGGGGCATGCAGGTGATCCACGAGGGATCGGAGATCTGGGGGCACGACCGCCCTGACCTGGGCGGAGCCGAGCCCGGGCCGGCGTTCGGCCGGCTCTTCGACGCCCACGCCCCGCAGCTGCGCCGCTACCTCGCCCGCCGCGTCGGGCCCGAACCGGCGAACGACCTCGTCGCCGAGACGTTCCTGGTGGCGCTGCGCCGCCGCGAGACCTACCGGCCGGAGCTGGGCACGGCCCGGTCGTGGCTGTACGGCATCGCGACCAACCTGCTCCGCCACCACGTGCGGTCCGAGCTGCGCGGGCTGCAGGCCACGGCGCGGCTGGCCCGCACCGGCGAAA
>NZ_JAAGNB010000236.1:0-11160 GCF_010550475.1 Amycolatopsis sp. SID8362 | reverse complement strand
GCGTAGCCCTTGCGCGTCGCGGCGAGTTCGGCCGTACGGGCCAGCTCGGCACTGATGCGAGCGTCGGGGCCGGTGGCCGCCGAGGCCCGGTGCCAAGCACGCCGATCGGGCTCCGTCTCGGCGTCGGCCAGCGCCCGGTGCGCCCGCAGCCGCTGGTCGAGCGAAGCGCCCTGGTAGACGGCGGCACGCACCAAGGGGTGGCGGAAACTGAGGTGCTGCCCTGCGACGTGGACCAACCCCGCCCGTTCGGCCGGGGCCAGGTGCTCGACGCCCGCGCCGAGGTTCCCCGCGGCCTGGAGCACGACGGCCAGGTCGCCGGTGTCGTCGGCCGCGGCGACCAGCAGCAACGCCCGCGTCGATGCGGACAGCCGAAGCGCCTGCGCGTGGAAGGCCAGCTGCAGGCGGCTGGTGAGCGGCAGCACGTCCGTCACCGGTTCGGTGCGCAGGGCCGCTGGGAGTTCGATCAGCGCGAGCGGGTTACCACCCGCCTCGGCCAGCACCCGCCGCCGCACCTCGGGCTCCAGGTCGTGTTCGTGCTCGTCCACCACGGCGGCGGCCGCTTCGGCAGGCAACCCGCCCAGGTGCAGGTCGGGCAGGCCGGGCGCGGGGAACGGCACGTCGCCGGTGCGGACGCCGAACACCATGACCACGCCTTCGGCCCCGAGCCGGCGCGCGGCGAACAGCAGCGCCTCGGCCGATGACCGGTCCAGCCACTGCGCGTCGTCGATGACGCAGAGCACCGGGGCCCGTTCGGCGACGCTCGACAGGAGGGTCAGGACGGCCAGACCCACCAGCATGCGGTCGGCCGGCGGACCGGAGGCCAGGCCGAACGCGCCTTCGATGGCCTGGCGCTGGGGTGCCGGGAGCTGGGGCAGGTGCTCGGCCAGTACCGGGTGGAACAGCAGGTGCAGGCTGCTGAAGGAGAGCTCGGCCTCCGACTCGATGCCCAGACCGCGCAGCACCGGCAGGTCACAGCGGGAGGTGACCTCGTCCAGCAGCGCCGTCTTGCCGATGCCGGGCTCGCCGCGAACGACCAGGGCGCCACTCCCCCCGTCCCGCGCGGCGTCGAGCAGACGGGTGACCGACGCCAGCTCGGCCTGTCTCCCATGCAGCATGGCGGACAGGCTAACCAGCCGGCCGATGGCGGCCGTCGAGCCGGCCGCCCTTCAGCCGGCGCCGTAGCGGAGGCCGTCGACGAGGACGCCGACCAGCTGCCTGCCGTGCCCCTGCTCGCGGCCGGGTACGGGCCGGCACAGCAACGCGATCGCGTACAGGAGGTCTTCCGCGCCGAGGACACCGCCGCGGATCGCGCCGTCGGCGGCCGCCGCGTCGAGCAGGGCCGTGAGCGTGGGCCCCAGCCGCTCCATGAAGTAGCCGGGCAGGCCTTCGAACGCCGGATCGCCCGAGTGCAGGGCCGAAGCGAGCCCGCGCTTGGTCTCGAGGAGGTCGACGAACCGGTCGATCCAGAGCGACAGCGCCCGCGCCGGCGGGTGGGCCGCGCTCAGCTCGGGGCCGGCGTCGGCGACGGCGTCGATCCCGGTCCGCACGACGGCCTTGACCAGGTCCGAGCGCTGCGGGAAGTGCCGGTACAGCGTGCCGACGCCGACTCCGGCGAGGTCGGTGATCTCCTTGGCCGGGGCGTCCACGCCGGAGGTGTCGAAAACCGCCCGCGCCGCCTCGACGAGGGCCTCGACGTTGCGCTGGGCGTCGGCGCGCCGCCGCCGGGTCTCCTGGGTCACTTCGCCCCTCTCGGTTGCCTAACCGGAAAGCCTTTCCGTATAGTTCCGGAATAGCTTTCCACTTACGGCCAGCGTACGCCGGCCGGCACCTCGGCGGGAGAGAACCCATGCACTACCGCACCCTCGGCCGGACCGGGATCAACGTCAGCCCGTACGCGCTCGGCGCGATGATGTTCGCGACGTCGTTCGGCAACCCCGACCCGGACGACTCCGCCCGCATGATCCACAAGGCACTGGACGCGGGGATCAACTTCATCGACACCGCCGACGCCTACGGCGACTCCGAAGAGGTCGTGGGCAAGGCCTTGCGCGGCCGACGCGACGACGTCGTGCTCGCCACCAAGTTCGGCCGCCAGGTCGGCGACGCCCCGCACCACCAAGGCGCGTCCCGGCGCTGGATCGTCACGGCCGTCGAGAACTCGCTGCGGCGCCTGCGGGTCGACCACATCGACCTCTACCAGCTGCACCGCACCGATCCCACGACGGACGTCGAGGAAACGCTTTCCGCGCTGACCGACCTGCTCCGCGCCGGCAAGGTCCGCGCGATCGGGACGTCCCAGAGCCTCGCGTCCGACCTCGTCGAGGCCCAGTGGGTCGCGGAACGCCGCGGCCTGGCGCGGTTCCGCACCGAGCAGGCGGCCTACTCCCTCCTCAACCGCGGCGTCGAACGCGAAGTGCTGCCGCTGGCCCAGCGCTTCGGCATGGGCACGCTGATCTGGGGCCCGCTCGGCCAGGGCCTGCTCACCGGGCGCGTCCGCAAGGGCGGGCGGAACGACCTGCGCCGGGCCCACCTGCTCAAGCACCTCAGCGACGAACGCCGGCTCGACGTCGTCGAGCAGCTCGTGCCGCTGGCCGCCGAAGCCGGCCTGCCGATGACCCACCTCGCGATGGCCTTCGTCATCGCCCACCCCGGCGTCACGAGCGCATTGCTCGGCCCGCGAACCATGCCCCAGCTCGACGACCTGCTGGCGGGCATCGACGTCCGGCTCACCGACGACGTCCTCGACCGCATCGACGAGATCGTGCCGCCTGGCACCAATGTCGGCACGCTCGACCAGAACTACCAGCCGCCGGCCGTGCACGACCCGCGCCTGCGCCGCCGCCCGCTCACCGAACGCGCCGCGGCGTAGCCGCTTCCTGAGCGGGCCGCGCGGCCCGCAATGCCGCCTCGACCCGGCGGTTGCTGGTCATCGACGCCGTAACCACCGTCATCGTCAGGAGGAGAACCGCGGCGACGTAGACCGGGGTGCGGATGTCGTAGCCGGTGGCCAGCCAGCCACCGAGGAAGGCCCCGACCGGTGCGGCGCACATCGCCAGCATCCGCGAGGTGGACGCGACCCGGCCCATGAGGTGCGCCGGCACGATCGTCTGCCGGAGGGACGGACCGAGCACCATCGTGGCGCCCATGCCGGCTCCGCAGACCGCCAGCGCCAACCCGGCCACGTACGGGTTCGGAGCGGCCGCCAAGCCCAGGATGGCCAGCCCCTCGACGGCGGCCGTGCAGGTCAACGCCGTGCCGGTGCCGAGTCGCCGTCCGAGGTACGAAGCGATGCCCGCGCCGACCAGGCCGCCGGTCGCCTCCGCCGCGAGGAGCAGGCCGAAGCCGTAGGTGCCGATGCCGAGGCGGTCGTGCGCGAAGAGCGCGAGGACGGTCTCCACGGCGAGGAAGGCGACGTTCCCGACCGCCGGGCGCAGCGCGAGCCCGAGCAGCACCCGGTCACGGAAGACGTACGAGGCACCGGCCCGCGCCTGCCGGAGCAGCGACTCGCGGACCTCCGGCACGGGCCGGGGCGTCGCGGGCAACGTACGCACGAGCAGCGCGGAGAGCATGAACGACACCGCGTCGGCGAGCAGCGGAACCGCCCGCCCGAGCGCGAGCAGCGCACTGCCCGCGGGCGGCCCGGCGAACCCGGACATGGCGGTCTGGGTGCCACGCAGGCGGGAGTTGGCCCGTTCCAGGAGCGCGGGGTCGCGGCGGAGCAAATCCGGCAGGTAGGCCGTGGCGGCCGTGTCGAAGAAGAGCCCACCGAGGCCGAGCAGGAACGCGACGGCCGCGAGCAGGGGTATGGACAGCACGTCGAGGACGGCCGCCGCCGCGGGAATCGCGAGCAGCACCGCCCGTGCCGCGTCCGCGCCCCACATCGTGCGCCGCCGGTCCCAACGGTCCACCAGCGCACCACCGAGCACACCGAAGAGCAGCCACGGCAGCGTCCCCGCGGCCGTGACGACCGCGAGCGCCATCGGCTCCCGCGTCACCATCAACGCGAGCAGCGGCAGCGCGGCATGGGTCACCCCGTCACCGAGCGAGGAGATCGTCTGCGCAGTCCACAGCCGTCCGAACCCGGTCGGCAGCTTCCTGTTGGCGGTTTCGAACATGCGCCGACCGTATGGGCGAGACGGTGACCGGCGAATCGGTCGACGTGACTTAATTCGAGGGCTCGGCGTACGCGACGGCCACCCGGCAAAAAGAAAAACGCCCGGCTTGCGCCAAAAGCGCAAGCCGGGCGGAGGGGTGGGTCAGAACGACTTCTGCAGCACACCGTCGACGTAGGTGTCGGTCTTCCAGAACGCCAGCAGGCCGGCGATCTTCTGGCTCTCCGGCGGCGTTGTCCGGTAGGTCCACGCGACGTCTTCGTGGAGCCGGTCGCCGGTGCGGACGGACCAGTACTGGGCGATGCCCTTGTACGGGCACTGGGTCACCTTGTCGCTCGGTACCAGCAGGTCCGTGCGGACGTCCAGTTTGGACACGTAGTGGCGGGTCGGCAGGCCGGTTTCGAAGAGGAGCCGGGGGCTGCGCGATTCCGCGATCGTGATCCCGTCGAGCTCGAAGCGCACGTGCCGGGAGCTGGGCAGCACGTCGATCCGGGCGTGTGGGTCGCGGGGGTGGACGAAGATCTCCTCGTCCTCCTCGAACCACGCGTCCATCGCGTTCCAGTCGAAGCGGATGTGATCGCGCAGGGCGTCGACCGGGCTCGCCACGTAGTGCCGGGCCGCGCCCGGTGCCAGTGCCGAGCCGGCCTTCACCGTGAGCTTCTCGGCGTCGCCGAGGAGCTCGGAGCGATCCGTGTCCTGGTCGGGGATCAGCAGGCTGTCGTCCACGTCGGCCGCCGGGATGTAGTACACCGGGTAGCCGCGTGACTCCCAGACCAGCAGCGGCCGCAGGGTGTCGGCCACCACTTCGCCGCCGAGGTAGACCCGGACCCGCTTGGGGCTCGGCTCGGCCCGGACCGGCCGTGCGGCGGTCGTGGCGCTGGACGTCATCGAGGGGTCCTCCTCTGTGTCGGCTGGTTGTCGGCCCGGGTCACTCCGGGTTCCCGACGGGCTCGGGCTGCTGCGGGACCACGGCGGTGGCGGGGCCGGCCGGTTCCCGGTTCAGCCTGCGGATCTGGACCGCGGTGACGACGGCGATGAGCGCCGCGCCCGCCGACGCCACCAGCGGGACGACCAGCAGCGCGTTCACGCTCCGGCCCGCACCGACCACCACGGCCCCGACCGCCGGGCCGAACGTGAAGCCGAGGTTGCGCGCCAGCCCGGCCAGCGAACTGGCGGTGCCCATCCGTTCCCGCGGCGCGAACTTCATCGTGGCGCTCTGGTTCGGCGCCACGAACAGGCCCATCCCGGCGCCCACGATCGCCAGCCGCCACATCGTGCCCGCCGTGGTCCACTGCTCGCCTTGCGTGAAGAGCAGGGCGACGCCCAGGACGGCGAGGCACGCGCCGACCAGCCCGGCGCGCCAGTCGCCGAACTTGTCCGCCAGCTGGCCGCCGATGAAGGACACGATGCCCATCGCCAGCGGCATGGCGAACATGATCGAGCCGACTTCGCCCGCCGTGCGCCCCATGTGCTGTTCGAGGATGTAGGGCATCAGGAAGAACATCGAGCCGCCGGTCATCGTCACCAGCAACAAGGACGAGTCCAAAGACAACAGTGGTGGCAGGCGCAGCACCCCGGTGACGTTGGCGGCGTCCGAAGTGCGGGACCAGAACGCGCCGAGCACCACGGCGCCCACGAGCATGACGACGCCGACGACGGTCGAGCCGGACGTCAGGTTGTCGATTCCCAGCAGCAGCAGGGTGAACGCCCCGGCGACGACCGCCGCGGCACCCAGCCACGCCGGCGCGGGAGCGCGCAGCTTCCCCGCGTCCTTCACCGTCGCCGCGACGAGCGCGAACGCGATCGCGCTGATCGGCACGTTGACGAAGAACAGCCACGGCCAGGTCAGCTGGCTGACGATGAGGCTGCCGAAGACGGGCCCGCTCACCGAGCCGAGCGGGCCGATCACCCCGATCAGGCCCATCGCCTTGCCGCGGTCCTTCGGCGCGATCACCAGCGCGGCGGCGGCGAGCACGAGCACCGCGATCAACGCCGCGAACGTGCCCTGGACGACCCGCAGCGCGATGAGCACGCCCAGGTTCGGCGCGAACCCGCAGGCGGTGCTGGCGACGGCGAACCCGACGATGGCCAGCAGCAGCGACGAGCGCTTGCCGACGACGTCGACCCACCGGCCCAGCGGGATCATCAAGCCGATCATCGGCAGGTTGTAGGCGACCAGGAGCCACTGCGTCCCGGTCGCGGTGCTGTTCAGGTCGTGCCCGATCGTCGGCAGCGCGGTCGCGACGATCGTCATGTCCAGCGTGGCCATGTAGATCGAGAGGCCGATGGCGATCACCGCGAGCCAGCGCGTGCGATCGACCGGCGTGAAGTTGGGTGGTGGCATGCCGAAGCTCCAAACCTGGTGAGTGGCGAACCGGCGGCGGGCGCCGGGGAACGGGCGCGGCTGAAGGGAGGGCCGGCGGTGGCCCGGCCCGGGCGGCAGACCTGGGGCCCGCGTATCCACGGCCACTCGTCCTTGGAGCCGAGAACGGGTGGTTCGTGGCGGAGTCGACGCCCGGCAGCCCTTCAGCCGCGGCCCTGAATTTCATCGGACAGTGTGTCTTTCATCGGACAGTCTGTCTTCCGCCGGGCGCGGTGTCAAGCCGAAGCTAGGATCGGGGCCATGAGCACCCGGAAGTACGAGCAGCGGCTGCGGGCCGACGCCGCCGAGGAAACCCGAAGGCGCATCCTCGCCGCGGTGTACGAACGGCTGTGCCAGGCTCCGACCGAACCGGTGAGCATCGAGCAGGTCGCGAAGATGGCGGGGGTTTCCCGCTCCACGGTGTACCTGGTGTTCGGCTCGCGGGCGGGACTCTTCGACGCGCTGGGCGACGACCTGCGCGGCCGCGGCGGGTTCGACCGCGCCGCGGACGTGACGGTCGAAACCGATGCCCGCAAAGGACTTTCCGCGTCCATCCGCGCGTCCGTGCCCATCTTCGCCGAACACCGCGAGGTGCTCCGGGTCCTCTACTCGATGGCCCAGCTCGACCCCGACGCCGTCGGCGGAGCGGTGCAGCGGATGGCCGACTCCCGCTCGGCGGGCATGGCCTGGCACGCCCGGCGCCTGGCCGAGCAGGACCAGCTGCGGCCGGACGTCACCGTGGACGAGGCCGCCCACCTCCTGTGGACGCTCTGCGGTTTCGAAACCTTCGACCAGCTCTACACCGGCCGGGCGTTGCCGGTGGACGCGGTCGCCGACTTGATGGTCGCCATCGTCGAAAGGGTCGTCTGCGCGTGAGCCTCGCGGCTCGACTCGATCCGCTGCAGGCCGGCGAACGCCGCCGCCGCGAACCGGCGATCGGGACGCAGCAGGTTTTCGCGCAGGCACGCCTCGGTGAACTTGATGACGTGTTCGTCGCCGTGCTCGACGGAACGCGCGCTGAGTTCGTCGAACGACGGCAGGTCGGCGTCGGTCGCCGCCCGGACCATGTCCGCCTCGCCGCGGCGGTCCCGGGTGAACGCCAGCAGGAAGCCCAGGTGCACCTGCCACACCGCCGCCACGGACGCCGCGTGCTGCTCGGCCGGGAGGTACGGCAGGACCAGCCGGACGGCCGCCGGCAGGGTCACGGTGTGCACCATGGGAATCGCGAAGATCTCGTCGTGCGCCACGTAGACCCCGGCGAACTCCGCGGTCATCTCGCTGAGCAGCCACTGCGCGTCGCCCGGCGCGAGCTGCGCCAGGCCCTCGGTGTACCCGGGCATCGTGTCGAGCGTCTGCAACCGCTTCCCCGCGACGGGCGGGGTCACCGGCACCTCCCCCCGCAGCCGGGGCAGACCGGCGACCGCCTGGGCGACCCCCTGCCGCCCGCCCAGGCGCGGGCTGCCGGGTAGCCGCGTGAACCGCGCGGCCCAGTACCCCAGTGCCCGCGCCAGCTCGGTCAGCTGCAGCGGGCTCGGCTCCGGCACGGCCGCGAGGCTCCGCACGGCGTGCGCGGTCCGGATGGTCCCGTGGGTGAACCCCGCGAGCATCCCCGGGAGCAGCCGCGGCCACCACCGGGCCAGCACCGTCTGCCACGGTGCTTCCGCCAGTTCCCTGGCCATCAGCTGTTCCCAGTCCCCCGCCCGGTCGAAGGAACCCAGCGCGGACCGCCACGAAGACTCGTCGGCGGCGTCGAGCGCGAAGCGGGCCGACGGCGCGTCGTGGTGCGGCATGGCGGTCCGGTAGGTCTCGACCCACGACGCGACCTTGTCCCCGTGGCCGAGCGCGGCCAGCGCCTCGGCGCCCATCGGGCCGTGGTTGGCCAGGTCGCCCTGGATCCCGCGTTCGTACCCCAGGTCGTCCAGGCGCTCGAGCGCGTCGTTGACCGCGTCCGAATAGCTCACTTTCGTCATGCGATTTCGTCCTCTCGAAGCGGTCAGCTGAAGTCGGTGGCGGGCACGGTGGCGTAGTGGCTCATGACCTCCGCGGTGGCCTCCGGCGTCAGCTCGCGGCCGGCGTCGATCACCGCCCGCAGGTCCCGGAAGTACTGCACGTAGAGGTCCGGGGTGAAGGTGTTGAGCAGCACCAGCGGTTCGTCGCCGGGGTTGGCGAAGGTGTGCGGGGCACCGGGCGGCACCATCACGAAACTGCCCGCCGGCGCGTCGTGGCTGGTCTCCCCCACGATGAACCGGGCGGTGCCGGACACGACGTAGAAGCCCTCGTCGTGCTCGGCGTGGCGGTGCTGGGGCGGGCCGGAGGTGTGCGGCGGGAGCGTGATCTCCCCGACCCCGAGCCGGTGCGCGGTCGTGCCGCCGTCCTCCAGGATCCGCATGCGGGCCGCGCCCAGCACGATCAGCTCGCCGCCCGCCGGGCCGACGACGGAAACTTCGTTCACAGCTTCGGGCTCGCTCATCCGTCACATCCCCATTCCGTGGCCGTGGTGTTCGTGGAACTTCGCGACTTCGGGCGGGTGGACGACGAAGGGCCGCATCATGCCGTCGTCCTCGTGGTCGCCGACGTGGCAGTGGTAGACGTACTCGCCGGTGCCGCCCTCGAACTTGCCCGCGACCGCGACCCACTGGCCGCGGTTGACGAGGAACGTGTCCTTCCAGCCCTCTTCGTGCTTGGCCAGCGGGTCGTCGGTGATCCCCGAGATCGGCTTCGTCGTCCGTTCGGTCGGCAGGTCCCAGGTCGTGGTGAAGTTGCGCCGGAACAACGCCTGGAACCGCGCCAGGTGGACGTGCATCGGGTGCACCGGGCCCAGCGGTCCGACGTGGATGAAGTTCCAGATGGCCCAGCGGCCGTGGTCGATGTAGATCCCGACCGTGTCGTCGAACATGCTGTCGCGACGGCGGAAGGTCCGCGTGGCACCGGTTCCCGGATCGACGAGCTGGATGACGCCCGGGCCGCCCGGATCCGAGTCGACCTCCTCGAGCTCCCACATCTCCGGGTGGCCCTTCTTGCTCATCACCAGCCCGACCCAGACGTGGTCGTGGTCCTCGGGCACGGTGGTGCCGTGCTGCAGCCGCACGTAGGACGGCGAAAGCTTGGCGGGCAGCCGGAACGGGTCGGTCACGGGCTTGTCCGCCACCCGGAACTGCATGAGGTCGGGCTCGGTCGGGCCGGCGGCCGTGCGCGCGTCGGTCAGCCGGACGTTCATCCCCTGCAGCTTGCTGAAGTCGACGAGCAGGTCGAGCCGTTCGGCGGGGGCGATGGTCAGGCCGCCGGCGGGAACCGGGGCGGGGGCCGGCAGCAGGCCGCCGTCGGTCCCGATCACGCTGATCGCGTCGTTGTGCGACCGGCCGGCGTCGTCGGCGAGGTTGAGCGTGTAGATGCGCCCGTTGCTCACGTTGAGCAGCCGGAAGCGGTACCACTGGGCCCGCACGTCCAGGTGCGGCCAGATCGTCCCGTTCACCGTGTTGAACGGCCCGGTGAACCCGGCCGGGACCAGCGCGCCGTCGTACGGCACAGCCGGGATCTTGAACAGCAGCTGGCCGGTCAGCCCGCCGGTGGCGGGATCGGTGTCGAAGTTGCGGTCGCAGAGCAGCAACGGGATCTCGCGGTCACCGCAGGGCAGGCGGAGCGCCTTCTCCTCGTCGTCGCGGATGAGGTACATGCCGGTCAGCCCGGTGTGGAAGGTGTACCGGGTGATCGCCATCGAGTGGTCGTGGTAGAAGAGCGCGGTCGACGGCTGGCGGTTCCGGAACCGGGTCAGCTGGCTGGAGCCCTTCAGCACCCCGTTGTGCGGCCAGCCGTCGCTCGCGCCGTCGTTGGGGGCGCCGTGCAGGTGCGTGATCGTCCACGAGGGAAGGTCGGCGACCCCGTCGATGATCGTGTGGCCGGCGAGCGGCGCACCGGTCGCGTCGCGGTAGCCCGGGGTGTTGGTCGGGTTGGCCGGAGCCGGCGCCTGCACGGCCACCAGCGGCATCCGCCCCTCGATGTCGTTGAACCACTCGACCCGCAGTTCCTTCCCGCTGCGGACGTCGATGGTCGGCCCGGGGAACTCGCCGTCGAACGCCCAGACGGTCGTCGGCGGGAGCTGCGAGTGGAGCTGCACCTCGGTGCGTCTCATGTGGAGTTCGAGGTCCCGTTCCCGCGGCCGGATCACCGGCGGGACCCGGAGCGGGTCGAGGAACTTGGTCAGCCCCCAGTCCGGGCCGGTCGGCGCGCCCGCACCGGCGGGCACCGCCGGAGCGGCCACCGGGCTCGCCCCGGCGACCCGGAACATGTTCGTGCCGATGGACAACGCGCCGAAGAGCGCTCCGGTGGTCAGTGTGCGGCGGGTGATCTGCGCCTTCGGATATCCATCGTGGTCGGCCATTGCGCCCCGTTTCTCGTTTCCTGGTCATGACTTCGGCCCGGCCGGCCGCCGGTGCCCTGGTTCTGGAGTGCCGCGCGCGTCAGTCCTTGATCTCGCAGATCGTGACGCCGGCGGCGACGGTCTCGCCGACCACACCGGACAGTCCGGTGACGGTGCCCGCCTTGTGCGCGGTCAGCGGCTGTTCCATCTTCATCGCCTCGAGGACCACGAGAAGGTCGCCGCGGGCGGCCCTCGCGCCGTCGCGGGCGGCGACCTTGACGATGGTGCCCTGCATCGGCGCGACCACCGCGTCGCCGCCGGCCGCCGCG
>NZ_JAAGNB010000181.1:0-13176 GCF_010550475.1 Amycolatopsis sp. SID8362 | reverse complement strand
AGCCGCAGCCCGTCCCGGTGCCGGTCCCGCAACCGCAGCCGCAGCCGGTCCCGGTGCCGCAGCCGCAGCCGCAGCCCGTCCCGGCGCCGCAGCCGTCGGCGAGCATCTCCGTCGGTGCTCCGCTGGTGAACGGGAAGGCCGCCAGCATCGCCCCCGGCCCGAACGTGCCCTCGGGCAACACGGTCACCATCACGATCCCGGTGACCAACAACGGCCGTGTCCCGGTGTCCGGGCTCGGTGGCCGCACCTCGCTCGGCACGATGAACTGCGGCTCGGGCCAGCTGGCGCCGGGCAGCACCACCCGCTGCACGGTCATCACGACCGCGCGGCCGGGCGCGAACACCGCGCAGTTCAACTTCACCGTGTCGGGCCCGAACGGCACCCAGCAGAGCAAGGCCTGCCGGATCTTCTACACCGGCACGCCCGCCGGGGCCGGCAAGCTGACGATCACCGGCAAGCCCTCGGTCAACGGCGTCATGGTCGCGCCGAACTCGACCGTGACCGTGCCGGCCGGCCGCACCTCCACCATCAAGGCGCAGGTGACCAACACCGGCACCGCACCGATCACCACCCTGCGGGGCACCTCGCAGGGCGGCCGGGTCACCTGCACCAGCACGACGCTCGCCCCGGGTGCCAGCACCCAGTGCACGATCACGTTCAACCCGGCCTCCGGTGCCCACACGGTGAAGGCGACCTTCACCGGCAAGGACACCGCCGGCACCACCTCGACCGTCGCGCTGTCGCAGAACTACACCACCACCGGTGGGTGCACGTGCGCCCCGACCACCCCGGCGGCCTCGACCGCGACCACGTCACCGCTGAACTCGGTCATCTCGCCGCTGACCTCGGTCACCGGCGCGGGCACGCACTGACCGGCATCGCCTGACGACAACGGGACACCGCCGGGATCACTGCTGACAGAGCACTGACATCCCAGCAGACCTTGGAAAGGTTTCTCATGCATACCTGGGTAAAACGGTCCTTCCAGGCCGGGTTGCTCGCAGGTGGCTTGACACTCCTCGGCGTGGGCGTGGCCCACGCCGACGAGGCCACCGAACCCATGCAAGCAAGCAACCAGGCGACCGACACCGCGGGCACCAGCCCGCTGACCAGCGTGACGTCGCTGGTGTCGGGACTCGTGCAGCCGCATCAGGCGGCATCAACCGGCACGACCTCGGCATCCGCGTCGACAACCACCGCATCGGCGACCACGACCGGCACCGGATCGACCCGCTCGGCCACATCGGCCGGCAGCGGATCGACGCGACCGGCCTCGTCCGTGACGCGAGTCCTCGCACCGGTCAGCTCCGCGCTGACCGCGCGATCCGGCTCGTCCGGCCCGGTGACCGCGGCGACCTCGGCGATGGCCGGGCGGACCGCGGGAAGCGGAGTCACGACCGGCACCGGATCACTGCCGGCGGCGGCGTCGCTGGCGGCACTGCTGCCGACGCCCGTGGCGGCAACCTCCGCCGGCGACAGCACGGCCGATGCGGCAACCACCGGCGAGGCCACGGCGACGTCGGCGGGCACCGGCAGCGAAGCGGGGTGTTCCTGCCCCGACAGCGGCCCGGCACCCGCACCGGAGCCGACGCCGGTTCCGGCACCTGCGCCGGTGGACACCGGGTGTTCGTGCCGGCTGACCATGGGCACGCCCACGGTCAACGGCACCAACGCCGGATCACCGGGCAACGCCGTACCCGTCACCGTCGGCCAGCCGGCGACCGTGGCCGTCCCGGTCACCAACACCGGCACCAGCACTGTCAGCAACGTCGGCAGCAGCACCTCCACGGGCGCGATGACCTGCAACGACAGCACGCTGGCCGCCGATGAAAGCACCACCTGCACCGGGACGTTCACACCCACCGCAAGCGCCACCACGGCACCGATCACGGTGACCGGCACCGCGGCGAACGGCGAGCAGGCCAGCACCACCGGCACCGCCTACATCGCCCCCGCCGACTGCCCGGCACCCGTGCCGGCGCCCGGCACGGGCGGCACCACCACCGGTGCCACGGCTGGTGGGTCGGCGGGCGGTGCCCTGCACGGTCTGCTGGGCGGCATCCTCCCGGGTCTGCCGGGTGGCGACGCCACCGGCGGCACAGCGACCGGTGGGACCGATGGCGGGACGACCGCGGGCGGAACCACCGACACCACCACCGGCGGTACCTCCGCCGGCGGGTCCGTGGGTGGCGCCCTGCCCGGCCTGCTGGGCGGCATCCTCCCGGGTCTGCCGGGTGGCGACGCCACCGGCGCGACCGACGGCACCACCACAGGCGGAACTCCCACCGGTGGGACCGCGGGCGGCGTCGACGACGCGAACACCGGCACCACCGCGGGCGGAACCCCCGACGGCGACGTCCCGGGCGACACCTCGGGCAGCACCGCTCCCGACGGCACCACCCCAGGTGGAACCACCGCGGGCGGCGACACCGGCGGTACCCCCGGCGGCAGCGCTGACGACACCGGGCAACCGGCCGGAAACCAGCCCGATGGCTCACCGTCCGGCAGTGCGGGCGCCGACCAGGGAATGGTCATCCCGGCCGGCTACCCGGCAGGTAGCGATCACGGCGCCCTCGCATCGTGGGCCGCCGACATGGCCGCCGCACACAGCGGTTCAGCCGACGCGTTCGCCCACGGGTCCGCGGGCGAGCACGTCGACGCCGGGTACCCGGTGCCGGCCGGTGCGGTCGACGCCGGCGGCGGCGGAACCGCCGACGATCAGCAGCGCACCGACAGCGGAATCGCGGTCGGCGGACTGGCGCTTCTGGTGATCGCCCTTCTCACGGTGACGACGGCAGCCGCGCGCCGTCGTCACCTCCGCTAGGGGGAACGGTGTGGTGTGGCCCTGCCCCGGCCACACCACACCACCCCTCCTGTCCGACACCTGGAGCAGGTCATGCCCGTGGGCAACCACGCCACCCCCGCCCTCGACGTGCACGACACCGCCGACGAACCCGGCCCGGTCCAGACCCGGCTCATCCTGCTCGCGCTGGTCGGCCTGTCGTGGATGCTGCTGGCCGTCACGTTCCTGCCCGGCAACACCGCCTTCGCCGTGGTCTGCGCGTCGCTCGTGATCATCGGCGGGGTCAGCTGGGAACCGCTCTATCAGGCCGGACTGCAACGGCGCTCCGACCAGGACTGGCTGCGCGGCACGCCCCGTCACCCACTCGGCGCGATCACCGCGGCGGTGGCCGCCGCCGCGGCGTTCGGGCTGGTGGTCAGCCTGACCACCGACACGACACCTTCGCCGCCCGCGATGGCCGACGCGCCCGAGATGATGCACACCGCTCCGACCACGCCACCGGCCCGGCCGGTCGCCGCGGTCAACCCCGCGGTCCGCGTAATCCCGATCGCGGTGCACATTCCCAAACTCGGCGCCGACTCGTCGCTGATCAAGCTCGGCCTGGACGCCGACCAGCACATGCAAACCCCGCCGGTGACCACGCCGATGCAGGCCGGCTGGTACGAGCTGGGACCGGCGCCCGGCCAGACCGGGCCCGCGGTGATCGTCGGTCACATCGACGGCGCGTCCCAGCCAGGCATCTTCTACCGGTTGCACGAACTCGCGCCGGGCGACCGCGTCGTCGTCGAGAGAGCGGACACCTCCGTCGTCACCTTCGTGGTGCGGCGAACCATCCACACCCCCAAAGATCACTTCCCCACCCAGGAGGTCTACGGCCGCACCGCAGGGCCGGAACTGCGGCTGATCACCTGCGGCGGTTCCTTCGACCGGGCCGCGCGCTCCTACCGCGACAACGTGATCGTTTTCGCGCAGGCTGAAGAAGAACACGACCATGACCCGGCCACCGACGGGATTCAACCGTCGCCCTGATGCCGCGCGGCCACGTCCGGACGAGGCGGCCGTGACGCGTCGCCTGCCGGCACGACGGCCCCGGTCGGACCGGACGTCAACCGCCGCTACGTTGTTCAGCTGGCGCCCAGCCAACATCGCGGGGACCGTCGAGCAACTGGTTCTCTACGCAATGATGGACTCGCTCGGCAACATCGGAGCGGCGCCGGCCGACGGTCAGCCGGGCAGCCGGGCCGGCGATGTCCCTCATGGCGATCGGTCAACGGGCGACGTGGCCGAAAGCGCGAACCGTTCTCGTCACAGCGAGCGGCCGACGCCCGCTTCGGCCAGCGCCGCCGCGAGCTCGGCGGCGTTCCTCGGACCGGCGGCGACGGTCTCGTCCAGTACCGCGTCGATCACCTCTGCCAGCGCGGCCGGCACGGTGGTCAGCCGGTTGCGGATGGGCACCGGCGGCCGGCGCAGGACCACGGCGACGGGTTCGACGCCGGGAGGGAAGTCGCGCGGTGGCCGGCCGGTGATCATCCAGTACAGGCACGCGGTGATGGCCCACAGGTCGACCTCGGGCTTCGCGTACTTGAAGTCGAAGACCTGGCGACGGGGCATGAACGCGACGCTGCCGCCGATGGCCCCGGTGCGGGTGCGGCCGGACAGGCCGGCCTGGTCGAACGCCTTGGCCAGGCCGAAGTCGGCGATCTTGAGCCGGCCATCGGCGGTGAGCAGCAGGTTCTGCGGCTTGAGGTCCCGGTGCACCAGGCCGTGCCCAATGGCGGTACCGCCGTCCGCCAGCCGCACCGGCACAGCGGCTCCGTGGGCGTAGGCCAGCGCGTCCAGCGCCTGCAGCGTCAGGGCAACGGCCTGATCGATGCCGAACTGACCGATGGTGCCGCCGGCGCAGTACTCGTAGCGGATCCGCAGCCGTCCGTCGATCGACTCGCTGCCCCGGTACTCGACGATGTGGTCGTGTCGCAACGCTTTCGTGCAATCCAGTTCACGGTGGAGGGCGTCCCGGGCGTCGGCGTCGGCCAGGCCCTGCTCGGTGAGCGTCTTGACCGCGACGAACTCGTCCGGCGCCTGCTCGACCAGCTCCACCACGCCCTGCGCGCCGCGCCCCAGTTCCCTGACCACACTGGGAAACAGCGTGACCCGCACTCGCGTGTCGCCGATCAGCAGCTCGTCGCCGTCGCGCAGTTCGGCGGTCGTGGCGGCCTTTCCGTTGACGATCGTGCCGTTCCGGCTGCCGAGGTCGCGCACTGTCACACCGTCGATCAGGCAGTGCCGGCGCGACACCTTCGGATCGGCCGCGATCCGGAAGTCGCATTCCGGCGCACGGCCGATCACGCACGGGCTCGTGACGACCGATGAATGGCCCGTACCGGACAGTCGGATCACGGGATGTCGTAGTCCCACAGGAGTTCCCAGCCACACACGGTCGCGCCGATGTCCAGCGTCATCAGCCAGCGGCCGTCATCGCTGACCATCACCCGGAGGATGTCGTGCTCGTGCGCCTCCATCGTCCGCAGGCATTCACCGGTGCGCAGGTCCCACACCTGGACGCGGCGGTCCGCGGTGGCGGTGACCGCGAACGTGCCGTCGGCGCTCAGCGCGTGCGCCTTCAGCCGGCTGGTCGTCCGCAGCGTCCGGACGATCTTGCCGGTGTCAGCCGACCACACGGCCAGGCCGCCTCGGGCCGGCGTCGCGCCGAACCGGCCGTCGCCGCTCAGGGCGAGCCGCCGCTCGGGATCCGCATCGATGCCGCGCACTTCGTACTTGAGCTCGCCGGTCGCCACCTCCCACGCGGCGGTCGACCCCCGGAGCGAGATGAACAAGAGGCCGCCGTCGGATCCGAAGCGCAGCGCCCGGTAGTGGTTTCGGTCCTGGACCACGAATTTCGGGGTCGGCTGGTCGCCCCACACCCGAATGTCCGTGCCGAGGCCCGTAGCTGCCACGTACCGGCCGTCCGGGCTCACGACGACGGCGTCGACCTGGCCGTCGACCGCGGCGATCTCGCGCAGGAGCTTTCCGGACGGCAGCTCACGCTCGCGGACCGTGCCGTGCTCGTCGCCGATGACGACCCGGTCACCGGGCGGGTTGACGTCGAGCGCGGTCAGCTTGCCCTTGTCGTTGGCGAAGATCCGCTTGCCGCCGTCGTACAGGTTGAGCTGGCGGATGGTGCCGACGTCAGTGAGCACCAGCAACAACAGACCGTCCGCGGCGAAATGAACCTGTGTGCCCGCGCCGCCCTCACCGCTGTCGAACGTCCGCAGCCGCTCCGAGTCGGGAAAGTCCCACAGGTCGACCTCGCAGGTGCTTCGGCAGGTCGCCATGTAGCGGCCGTCCTCGCGCAACGCCACCACCGGCGGCCGGGTCAGCTCGACCTCACCCTCGAAGGTGAATACGAGCCAGCCACCGAGCAGGTTCGCCCTCGTGCCCTGCGGGCCGAGCGTGGCCCATGCCGCGCGGACCTCGCGGTTGCGGGCGAACCCGGGTACGTCCCCGGACCGCAACAACGCCCCCGCTTCCGCGTAGCGTTCCCGCTCGATGAGCTCGCGCACCCGGTCCATGCGGCGGCGAAACGTGTCTTCCGTGCTGACGAGCTCGTCGACCGCCCGCGGCCGGGCGTAACACCAGGGTGCCCGGTAGCCGGCGGCCGGCAGCGACCGGAGGGCGATGACCCCCGAGTCCGTGGTCCAGAACGCGGCCGTCCGCGCGTCGGCGCTGATCGCCGCGGGATCCGCCCGCTGGGACACGCTGACCAGGTCACGGCTGAGCGTACCCAGGCACTGGCCGGTCAGCGCGTTCCAGACCCGCACCGGCAGGCCGTGGTTGCTCAGCATGGTCGTGCCGGCGAGCACCACGGTGTCGATGTCGGAGCGTCGCCTCCGCACCTCGCCCAGCACGACATCCCGGCGGGCGTCCCAGGTCACGCACGGCCCACTCCACCACTTGACGACGGCGTTGGCGGCGTCCGCGCTCAGTGCGCCGAAGTCCACATTGGATGGCCTCGGCCAGCCGCGGGGCAGCTCCGGCTGCGGGCCGGTCAGCACCGCCGTCAGGGTCCGGGTTGCCACGTCCCAGGCCCGGACGCTGCTGTCCTCGCTGTCGAAGAAAGCGGCCAGGACCCGGCTGCCGTCCGGGCTCAGCGCCAGCGAACGCACGCGACCGGCCCGCGTCAGCAGGTCGGCGACCCGCAACCCGTCCTCGACCGACCAGACCGAGACCCGCCCGGACGAATGGCCGGTGGCGCAGAATCGCCCGTCCGCGCTCACGGCGATCGCGCACACACCGGAATCGCGCAGCCCTCGCTGCTCGCTGTCGCGCATCGCCTCGACCAAGCCGTCGCGGAAGATCACGCCGACGTCGTCGATCGGCTCGTGCAGCCGTTTCCCCTGGCGGCGGCGCGCCAGATCCCACAGCTCGACGTCGCCGTCACGGATGATCACGCCGACCGTGGCGTCCGCGCTCATCGCGGCGGCCGTGACGGGATCACCGCGGCGGGTCAACGTACGCAGCGCCCGCCGGCCGGTGCCTTTGCCCGGTGTCCACAACACCAGCCGACCGGCCTTGTCGCCGAACAGCACCGCCGAGCCGTCGGCGTCGAGCGCGATGGCGGTGACGTCCGGGTGCTCGAGATCGACGTCGACCCGCGGCGGACGACTCGCCAACTCCGCCAACGCCGTCTGAACGTCCACTGCGGACTGATCGGCTTCGCGCAGCAGCCGACCGGCCCGTTCATCCTCGTGCCGCTCCAGCTGAACGGCCCCCAGCAGAAACGGCCCGAGGCCGTTGGCCGGATCGGCCGCCCACGCGGCCTCCACATCGGACACGACTTCCTCGCCCATGATCGCACCGGTCCGCCAGCGGTGCAGGGACCGGTTGTAGACCGTCGGCAGATGGTGCGGATCGGCGGTGATCGCGCCCCGGAACAACTCCTCCGCCTCCTCGGCGCGGCCGAGGTCGAGCAGCGAGAGAGCCTGGTTGCACCGGCTGTCGGCGAGCAGCCGGGCCGCCTTCGGCCGCGACCGCGGGTAGACCGCGCCGGTGACTTCGGCGTAGCTGTCGATCAACCGCGCGGCGGCCTCGACGGCGGTCGGCCGGCGGGTCGCGTCGTCGGCGAAGCAGTCCCGCAGCAGATGAGCGACCGGGTCCGGGATGCGCAGGCCTTCGTCGAGCAGCACGGTCAGCGCCGCACCGGCCGCCTGGCCGAAGGTGGTCGTCCGCCGGCCGGCGAACATCTCCAGCACCGTCAGGCCCCATGACCACACGTCCGACGCCGCCGTGATGCGCACCCCAGCGCGGCCGGCCGCCGCGTCGGCTTGCTCGGGCGACGAGTACGCCGGTGTCATGCCGGCGAAGCTGACACCGGCGGGCACGTCCTCCTCGGGCCGTACCGCCTTGGCCAGACCGAAGTCGGTGACCTTGGCCGCGCCGGCCGGATCGAGCATCACGTTGGCCGGCTTGACATCCTGGTGCACCAAGCCGGCCTCGTGCGCGTAGGCAAGGCCCCAGGCGGTCTGGATGGCGATGTCCAGGATCCGGGCCGGCGTGAGGTTCCCCTGGCGCACCGCCTCGGCGAGGCTGCCACCGTCCACCCACTCCGCGAACACCCGCGGCAGTTCGCCGATCGTGCGCACATAGACGCAGTTGACGGTGTTCGGGTGCAGCCCCAGGTTCACCCACGTGCCGGCCTCGCGCTCGAAATGCCGCCGGTCCGCGGCGGTGGTGACCCACTCCGGGTGGGGCGTCTTCACCGCCAGGTCGACCTGCCAGTCGAGGTGACGTACCCGGTGCACCACGCCCATGCCACCGCTGCGCACGTCCTTGACCTCGTAGAGGCCGAGGACGGTCTCGCCCGGCTGCCAGCCCGTCATTCGGCGAGTGCGACGAACAGCGGGCTGCCGACGAGCACCTGCACCGCCCGCCCGCCGTCCAGCTCCGGGTACGGGCTCGGCCCGTGCCGAAGGCGCTTCGCGACGAACTCCACCTCCTGCTCCTCGCCGCGGGCGTTCCGGTTCGCCAGGTACGCCAGCTCGAGAGCACTTGCCGGAGCATCGTCGGCGGCCAGCGCCGACAGGCCCCTCACCATGCCCGGCAGCATCGACGGCGCTATGACCGCGTCGTCCTTCGGCACGGCTCCTCCGATGACGTGACCACTGGAGCCGCCCAGCCCGACCACCGTGTCCTCGGTTGCGCCGGCGAAGTATTCGAAGCCCGGCATCTGCTGCCAGCGCACGTCCAGCCGTCCCCGGAAGTACTGGCCCGGCTCGTCGATCGTGCCGACGTCCAGGAAGTCGTCGATGTGCCGGACCACTCGCTCCAGCCGGCTCACGCGGTCCGGGTCGGAGTCGCGCTTGTGCTTGCCGGTGAGCAGTTGCAGGTTCACCCCGACCTCGGTGCTGCGCTTGCTCGCGAAGCCGGGGTCGATCTGCGGCAGCAGCATGTCGACCTTCGAGTCGCTGATGTAGATGTAGTAACGCGCCGACACCCGGCCCCCTTTGCTGGTTCCTCCGGTCGGCTCAGGCTACTAGACGTGCCGAGTCGGTCACGGGACTTTCGGCTGCTCACGGCCGGGACACGACCCGGGCGGACGTCCCCAGCGCGCCCCGGCCGACGAAACGCGCCACGGCTACGCGCGTACATCCGGCGCCGCGACGGCCAGCGCCATTTCACCCGTTGAGGGCTCGCGCGCCGCATCCTCGCGGTGGCACGATGGTTAATGCTGTTGACCGGGCAATCCGTGGGGGGATGCCGTGACGGGAAAACGGAAGGCCGCGTGCTGGATCACCGCCGCGGGCCAGATCACCACGTTGAACTTCTTCGCCGCGACACGGGTCGTGACAACCGCGACAGCGCCGAAAACACCGGTACACAGGGGGCAACCGTGATCTGCATCGCAGCCGGCATTCCGTAATCCGATTTCGGCCGGGGGCCGAACCGGCAGGGGGGAATGAGAATGGAACAGCCGATCACGCTCGACGTCAACGCCGCCGACGTGCACGCCGAAGGCGCCCGCCTGCGGGAGCGGGGGCCGGTCACCCGGATCGAGCTGCCCGGTGGCGTTGCGGCCTGGGTCGCTACCGGGAACGACGTCCTGCGTCGGCTGCTGGCCGACCCCCGGGTGTCCAAGGACGCGGTGCAGCACTGGCCCGCGTTCACCAACGGGGAAATCGCCGAAGACTGGCCGCTGCGGATCTGGGTTTCGGTCCGGAACATGTTCACCGCCTACGGTGCCGACCACCGGCGGCTGCGTTCCCTGATGGCCGCCGCCTTCACCGCCCGCCGCACCGAGGCGCTCCGCCCGAAAGTCGAAGAAATCACCCGGGAACTGCTCGACGCCATCGAAGCGGATTCCGGTGACGCGCCCGTCGACCTGCGGGCGCGGTACGCCTACCCGCTGCCGATCGAGGTCATCTGCCGGCTGTTCGGCGTCCCAGGGGACAAACAGGCCGGGATCCGCGAAGTAGTGGACCGCTTCTTCGACAGCGCGATAACCGAAGAACAGGCGCAGGCGAACGTGGCGGCGGCGTACGCCCTGTTCACCGAACTGATCGCGCAGAAGCGCGCGGCGCCCGCCGACGACCTCACCAGCGCCCTGATCGCCGCGCGCGACGACCGGGACGGCGCGCTGACCGAAACCGAGCTCGTCGACACGATGATGCTGATGATGACCGCCGGCCACGAGACCACGGTGAACCTGCTCGACCACGCCGTCACCGCGCTGCTGACCCACCCCGATCAGCTCGCCCTGGTCCGGTCCGGGCGACGGTCCTGGACCGCCGTGGTGGAGGAGACGCTGCGCTGGCAGGCGCCGATCCCGTACACGCCGCTGCGGTACGCGGTCGAGGACATCGAGGTGGACGGCACGGTGATCCGGCGCGGCGACGCGATCCTGGTCGGCTTCGGCGCCGCCGGGCGCGACCCCGCCCAGCACGGCGACACGGCCGACGAGTTCGACATCACCCGTGCGGCCGCACCGCACCTCACCTTCGGCTACGGCGTGCACCACTGCCCGGGCGCGCCGCTGGCCCGGCTCGAAGCCGAAGTGGCGCTCCCGGCGCTGTTCGACCGCTTCCCGCAGCTGTCCCTCGCCGTGCCGCCGGAGGAACTGACCACCCTGCCCACGTTCCTGTCCAACGGGCACACCAGCCTGCCCGTCCACCTCCGGCCCGCACCTCGCTGACACCGGATCCGTCCGACCCGCTGCGTGCGGAACCCCCGCCGGCGGTGGTCAGGAAGGTTCGCCGAAGGTGTATGCGAGGGTCAGGACGCCGTGGCTGGCCTCGGTGGCCCGGCCGGACAGGCCGGCGAGGTCCGCCGTGCCGGAATGCGGGACCGCGGTGCCGAAGGTGCTTTGGTCCTCGCCGTCGGCCAGACCGCCGTGCTGGATCACGAAGGTGCCCTTCCGGCCGTCCAACGTCGCGTCGACGCGTTCGGAGGCGACGTAGCCGGCACCCGCGGCCGCCTGGGCGGTGAGCACTTCGGCCACCCCGGTTCCCTCGAGGGCGCCCCGGTAGGTCTTGCGGATCACGACCTTGGTCTGCTTCGGCCCCTCCGCCGGCGCGGGACCATTCGACGAGTTGCAGCACGAGGCCGTTGGGATCGGTGACCTGGAACAGCCGGTGGTGATTGTAGAAGTGCAGCCAGCCCGGTAGCGCGGCCCGGCGCACGGTCTCCGATGGGTAGAAGCGAGCGTAGGCCCATCCGTCGGCCAGGGTGCGGTGGAAGCGTTCGATCTTGTCGTTGGTCTGTGGCCGGTAGGGCCGGGTTCGTTTCGGGGTGATGCCCAGCTCGGTGCAGGTGTCGCGCCAGGCGTGGGAGCGGTAGCCGCGCCGTTGTCGGAGAGCACGCGTTCGACGGTGACGCCGTGGTCGGCGAACCAGGCCACCGCGCGGTGGAGGACACCGACGGCGGTGTCGGCTTTCTCGTCGGTGTGGATTCGGCGTAGGCGATGCGGGAGTGGTCGTCGATGACGGTGTGCACGAAGGCCACAGCTCCAATTCACAACCGGAGGCCTTCACCTGTCAGCACGACAGGCCGTCAACAGTCACCTCAACTCGGGACAACGTCCCCGGACATCACACCTAGGCATCGCGATCCGGGAGCCGGTCATCTGCGGTCGATGGCGACCCAGTTCGTTTCCCACGTGGTTCCGCCGTCGGCCGAGAAAGCCTGTTCGAACCTGGCGGTGTCCTGGCCCTGGCGGAAAACGAGGAAGCGCACCTTGATCGGACGGCCGCCCAGCTGGTCGTCGCCGTAGAACTCGCCGACGCCGTCGTGGAACCCGCCGTACACCGCCGGGTTGAGCAGGCCGTCACGGGCGTTGACGAAGGTCAGGCTCCACCGCTGTGCCGCCGGTTCGTACAGCCGCAGGTTGAGGGCGTCGATGTGTCCGCTCGGCCCGGCGACCTCGAACTCGACGACGTTCTCCCGCCGGTCCAGCAGCGGGCGGACGACGCTGGTACCCGAGAACTGGAGCCACTCGTCCGCGGACTCCGAGAGCGGCTCGGCGAGCACCCGCACCGTGGTGTGCCAGGTACCGATTTCCCAGTCGAAGTCGCACTGGCCACCGGCAACCGCCGACGACGCCGGAGCTGTCGAGGCGTCGCCCGACGTCGCCATCGCGATCAGCAGGAAGGCCGAAAGGCCTGCGGTCAGGATCCGTCTGTATGGCATGGTCATGGTTCGACTATCCGAGCGGAGCACGGCCATGGACAAGAAGGCACTTGCAGGTAACTCCTCGCGTCCCAACCCGCTGCCCGGCTGCCCGATGGCCGCGGCGTTCGCCGCGATCGGCGGCAAGTGGAAGCTGACCCTGCTGTACTGGCTCGGCCACGGCGAGTCCCACTTCGCCGGCCTGCGCCGCCGGAGCGCCCCGATCACGCCCAAGGTGCTGGCCGAACAGCTGCGCGAACTCGAAGCCGACGGACTGGTCGAACGCGTGGCGACCGGACCGGTCCCGGCACCCGTCATCTACCGGCTCACGCCGTACGGGTCCACGGTCCTGCCCGTCGTCGAAGGAGTCCGGGTGTGGGGTGAGGAGCACCTCCGGCGCTCCCCCGCCGCGACCGCCCCGGGCACGCCGATGAGCTGCGTCAACGCGATCGCGTAGCCGCGCTCAGCCGGTGACGCACCGACCGCCCAGGCCATCTAGGCACATGCGGCGATGAGAACGTCCACTGTGGACCTCCGCAACCCAACGCTCTTGAAAGGCCCCGGAATGCTCACCAAAGCCACGCCCGGCACCCAGCTCGACTACGCCGACGACCTGGCCACGCACGCGAGCACCGGCGGGGTACGGCCGATCCACAGCTGAAGCATGGCTCCGGCTCCGCGTCGGCGGTCACACACGCCCGGCGATCAGGGCGCGC
>NZ_JAAGNB010001838.1:0-2506 GCF_010550475.1 Amycolatopsis sp. SID8362 | reverse complement strand
GACGCGGGGCACCCGCTGCTGGCCGCGACCCTGCCGCTGGCCGGCGGCGACGGCGTCGTCCTCACCGGACGGCTGTCGCTCGCCGCGCAGCCGTGGCTTGCCGACCACGCCGTGCTCGGCACGGTCCTGGTGCCCGGCACCGCTTTCGTCGAGCTGGCGGTGCGCGCGGGCGACCAGGCCGGTTGCCCCGCACTCGAAGAACTGACCCTTTCCGCCCCGCTCGTGCTGCGCGAGCAGGACGCCGTCGCGATCCAGGTCGCGGTGGGCGGGCCGGACGACGAAGGCCGCCGCGAACTGACGATCCACTCGCGACCGGAAGGCCGCGACGAGTGGACCGCGCACGCAGCTGGGGTGCTCGCCCCGGCCGCTGCGGCGGAGCCCGCCGGACTGGCCGAGTGGCCGCCCGCCGGCGCGGAACCCGTTGACGTGACGGGCTTCTACGACACCCTCGCCGCGTCCGGCTTCGGTTACGGCCCGGCGTTCCGTGGCCTGCGTGCGGCTTGGCGCGCCGGGGAAGAGGTCTACGCCGAAGTCGCCTTGCCGGAGCAGCAGCAGGCCGGCGCGTTCGGTCTCCACCCGGCGCTGCTCGACGCCGCACTCCACGCGCTCGGCCTGCGGGACGGCGAGACCGGACCGCGGTTGCCGTTCGCCTGGACCGGCGTCACCCTGCACGCCGCCGGGGCCGCCGCACTGCGGGTCCGGCTGCGGCCCGGCATCGGGGACGCGGTCGCGGTCGACGTCGCGGACGCCACCGGGGCGCCGGTCGCGTCGGTGGCCGGGCTGGTGCTGCGCCCGGTTTCGGCCGAGCAACTGCGCGGCCCGGACGGCGGCGACTCGCTGTTCCACGTCGAGTGGACGCCGATCCCGGTACCCGAAACGACCGGCGGCCGGTACGCCGTCATCGGCCCCGACCCGCTCGGCCTGGTCGCGGGCCTCGGCTCGGCGGGCACCGTCGAGTCCTATGTGGACCTAGCGGATCTCGGTCGCAGCACCGAAGATACGGGCGAAGAGCCACAGTTCGTGTTCTCCGCGATCCGGCACTCGCCGCAGCCGAAGGACCGCGCGGGCTTCGCGCTGGACCTGGTCCGCGCCTGGCTGGCCGACGACCGGTTCAGCACCGCGCGGCTGGTGCTGGTCACCCGCGGCGCGGTCGGCGCGGTCGACGGCGACCGCGTCCCCGACCTCACCGCCGCGCCGGTCTGGGGCCTGCTGCGGTCGGCGCAGTTCGAAAACCCCGGCAGGCTCGTACTGGTCGACCTCGACGACGAAGACCCGCGCTCGGCGGCGTTGCTGGGCGCGGTCGCTTCCGGCGAACCGCAGCTCGCGCTGCGCGACGGCCGGGCGCTGGCCGCGCGGCTGGTGCGCGCCGGCTCCAGTGAGCTGCTGCGGGTGCCCGCCGAGGGCAACTGGCGGCTCGACACCACCGGACCCGGCACGCTGGAAAACCTCGCCCTGCTCCCGAATCCGCTGCCCGAGACGCTCGAACCGGGCCACGTCCGGGTGGCCATCCGCGCCGCGGGCATGAACTTCCGCGACGTCCTCATCGGACTCGGGATGTACCCGGGCGAGCCGATCATGGGCATCGAGGGCGCCGGCGTCGTGCTGGAATGCGGCGAAGGCGTCACCGGCCTCAAGCCCGGCGACAAGGTGCTGGGCTTCTTCCCGGGCTCGTTCGGCCCGCGCTCGGTCGCGGACCAGCGGATGCTCGCGAAGATGCCCGAAGGCTGGTCGTTCAGCGAAGCGGCTTCGGTGCCCATCGTGTTCCTCACCGCGTACTACGGCCTCGTCGACCTCGCCGGGCTGCGGGCCGGGGAGTCCGTGCTGATCCACGCCGGTGCGGGCGGTGTCGGCATGGCCGCCATCCAGCTGGCCCGCCACCTCGGCGCCGAGGTCTACGCCACCGCGAGCCCCGGCAAGTGGGACGTCCTGCGCGCGTCCGGGCTCGACGACGCCCACCTGGCCTCCTCGCGCACCACCGGGTTCGCGGAGCTGTTCCGCGAGGCCAGTGGTGGCCGCGGTGTCGACGTCGTGCTCAACGCGCTGACGCAGGAGTTCGTCGACGCCTCCTTCGCGCTGATGCCGCGCGGCGGGCGGTTCCTGGAGATGGGCAAGGCGGACGTCCGCGACGCGGGCGACGTCGCCGCCGCCCACCCGGGCGTGGCCTACCAGGCGTTCGACCTCGTCGAAGCCGGGCCGGACCGGATCCGCGAGCTGTTCACCGAGGTCATCGCGCTGTTCGAAGCCGGGGCGCTGACGCCGTTGCCGGTGCGGACCTGGGACGTGCGGCGTGCGCCCGAGGCGTTCCGGTTCGTCAGCCAGGCCAAGCACGTCGGCAAGGTCGTGCTGACCATGCCGTCGTGCTTCGGCCCCGGCACGGTGCTGATCACCGGCGGCACCGGCGCGCTGGGCGGCCTGCTCGCGCGGCGGCTGGTCACCGGGCACGGCGTCCGCGACCTCGTCCTGCTGAGCCGGCGCGGTCCCGACGCGCCCGGTGCCGCCGAACTGG
>NZ_JAAGNB010001780.1:0-3870 GCF_010550475.1 Amycolatopsis sp. SID8362 | reverse complement strand
GGAGGTCCTGAATGACTCATTCAAGACACCGCAGGCCCAGTCTCGGCGCGACATTTGCCGGACACTGCCTGGCGGTGGCGCTGCCCAGGGGAGGAGGCTGATCGCCCGCTCGCCGGTGCCGGTCGCGAGGCCGGGGTTGAGCCGCACCGCGGGGGGCGAGTCGCGCGCGACGGCGTGCCGCCTGCTGCGCAGCCGGGCCGGTTCGGGCGGCCTGGTCCCCGCGGGGGTCGGTCTGCGCCCTCGGTGGGCGGAGGCCCGCGGCGCGCTCGGGACTCCGCCGGTTCGGGCGGTCCTGATCGCGCGCCGGTGCAGGAAGGCAGCCGGTCGCTAGGCCGGGGTTGATCGTCCCCCCGACGGGGTACCCGCCGTCCGGACCGCGGGGATCCCGCGGCGCACAAGGGGAAAGCGAGGCGGCGTTGAGCATTCTGATCGACTTCGGGCGCGACACGGAGTTCTCGTTCGAACGGCGGTTGCGCGGGTACGTGGAGGCGGTCGCCAAGGCCGTCGGCGTCGGGCTGGAGTCCTGCACCCTCGACGCGGGCACGCCCGCCGCGGCCTACATCGCGCTCGACTGGCGGCTCGGGCGCTTCCCCGATCACGATCTCGCGCTCGTCTGGGACGAGCGGCACGGCTGGGCCGCGGCGGTCGAAGGCGCGAACGGGAACCCGGCCACGGTGCTGGTCCACCTCGGCGGCGAAGTCGTCCCCGAACCCCGTGCCGTGGTCCGGTTCCTGGCCGCCGTGCGCGCCGACGACCCCGGCGCGGGCTCGCTCGAAGCGCCGGAGCTGCGCGCGGCGGGTGACCACGAACAGCTGCTGAACGCCCTGCTCGCGCGGCAATAGTTCCGTAGCCGTACGGGGCGGCTCCCCGGTTGTTCTCGTACCCGGCGTCACCGGAAAGTGACCGGCAGCAACCTCGAAAAGGAGCTGCCGTGAACTCGAGACAACGCTTGCTGGGCGCGTTCGCCGCCGTCCTCGCCCTGCCGCTGTTCGCCGTGCCCGCGGGTGCCACTCCGCCCGCGGTCGCCCCGCTCGGCGGGACGCCGCTGCCGTCGGGGGTTTCGCCGTCTTCGGTCGGCGGGACGCCCGCGTCGGTCAAGGACTACCCGTTCATCATCGCGGGGCTGCGGGAGGGCGGGTCGCGGCCGCTCGGCCAGACGTGCACCGGCTCGGTCGTCGCCCCGCGCAAGATCCTCATCGCCGCCCACTGCAAGGCGGCCGAGGGCGAGAAGTCCTTCCTGTACGGGCTCGACGACCTCAGCGCCGGCGGTGGCACGGCCATCGGCGTCGTCAGCTACGACACCCACCCCAAGTACGTCAACTTCGACCAGGGCTACGACGTCGCGGTGGTGACGACCGACCGGGACATCCCGGTGCCGGGCGGGCAGTACGCGAAGGTCGCCACCTCGGCCGACACCGACCTGAACAAGCCGGGCAAGACCGGGCTCGGGCTCGGCTACGGCAAGAAGGACTTCAACGACGACACCCGCGACGTCACGCTGACGAAGTTCAGCCTGCCGATCGTCGCCGGCGGCAACTGCGGCGGGGTCGGTGCCGGGTTCCAGGAAGCCACCATGATCTGCAGCGGCTACGCCGACGGCCACGTCACGATCCTGCCCGGCGACAGCGGCGGCCCGCTGCTCGTCGACGGCAAGGTCGCCGGCGTCGCGTCGTGGAGCCGCAGCGACTTCAAGTGGTACAGCGTCTACGGCCGCCTCAACAACGACATGGGCGACTGGGTCGCGCAGCAGATCGGCGACGTCACGCCGCCGGAGACGTTCGGGCTCGGGGTCACGCCGGGCGCGGTGCGGGCCGAACCGGGCAAGTACGTCTCCGCCTCGGTGACGAGCACCGCCGGTAAGAACGGCCCGGAGCAGGTCGACCTGACCGCGTCCGGCCTGCCGGAAGGCGCGAAGGCGACGTTCCAGCCCGCCAAGATCACCTCGGGGGACACCGCGAAGCTGACGATCGAGACGTCCGCGAGCACCCCGCAAGGCGACTACCCGGTCACGATCACCGGGACCGGCCCCAGCGGCACGGCGACCGCGAAGCTGACGCTGACCGTCGGCAGCGGCCAGCCGCCGACCGGCGATCTCAAGGTGAGCGTCAACCCCGGCAGCGGGACCGTGCAGCCCGGCTTCTTCACCACCGCGACGGTCACCGTGGCCGGCGGCACCGGCACCGTGACGCTGTCGGCCACCGGGCTCTCGTTCGCGCCGTTCTTCAACCCCTCGACGCTGAACGGCGCCGGGACGGCGCAGATGCAGGTGGTCGGGCCGTTCCAGCGCGGGACCTACCCGGTCACCGTCACCGCGAAGGACTCGACCGGCAAGACGGCGACGGCGAACTACACCTTGACCGTCCAATGAGGACCGCGGGCGGGGAGGCGGCCGCCTCCCCGCCCCGGTGTCAGAAGGTGATCGTGAAGCCGTCCAGCGTGCCGGTGTCGAACCGGTAGACGTCCTGCACCCGCAGCTGCCAGGTGCCGTTCGCCTGCTCCGCGGCCGCGTTTACCGTGAACGTGGTGTGGATGCCCGCCGCCGAGCCGGTCCCGCCCGCCTTCCGCAGCGGGAAGACCGCGCCGCTCGGCCCGATCAGGTCGATGGCGAGGTCGCCGGTGTAGGTGTGGCTGATGTCCACCTTCACCGGCAGCGCCGCGGAGGCCTTGCCGTCGCAGCCGTCCTGGGTGACCGAGCTGGTGACCGCGGCGCCGGCGTCCGGGATCGCCACCGGCGTCGTGTTCGACTTGGCGCCGCACTGCGACGGTGGGGTGCCGCCGCCGATGAACGACACGTTCAGCAGCTTGTTCGGCGAACCGCTCCCGGCGTTCTTGACGACACCGGACGTCGCGCCGCCGACGAGCGCGTCCCGCGTCTGCTGCGCCGTGGCGCCCGGGTTGGCGGCCAGGTAGAGCGCGGCCGCGCCGGTGACGTGCGGGGTCGCCATCGACGTGCCGCTCATGTTCGCGGTGCTGCCGTTCGACAGCCCGAGCGACGTGATGTTGTTGCCCGGCGCGAAGAGGTCGGTGCAGCTGCCGTAGTTGGAGAAGGACGCGCGGTTGTCGTTCTCGTCGGAGGCGTTGACCGTGATCGCCTCGGGCACGTGCGCGGGGCTGGTGTTGCACGCGTCGGTGGAGCTGTTGCCGGCGGCCACCGAGTAGACGATCCCGGCCGCGATCGACCGCTTGATCGCGTCGTCGCCGACCCCGACCTGGTCCATGGTGAGGCTCATGTTCGCGACGGCGGGCTTGACGGCGTTGGCCGTGACCCACTCGATCGCGTCGACCGCGGCGGAGTCCGGGCCGTTGCCGGAGCAGTCGTTGCCGAGCACCTTGAGCCCGACGAGCTTGACCTTCTTCGCGACGCCGTAGGTCTTGCTGCCGATCGTGCCCGCGGTGTGCGTGCCGTGGCCGTTGCAGTCGCTGCCGTTCCCTCCGACGAAATCCTTGCCGATCGACGCGCGGCCTTCGTACTCGGGGTTGTCGGGTTTGATCCCGGTGTCGAGGTCGTAGGCGGTGACGCCCTCGCCGGTGTTCGGGTAGGTGTAGGAGTTGTCGCGGGGCAGGTTCGCCTGGTCGATGCGGTCCAGGCCCCAGGTCGGGTTGGTCTGGGTACCGGCGATCCGCGCCGTGCCGTCCTCGTAGACGGCCGCCACCGCCGGGTCGGCCGCCAGCCGCCGTGCCTGCCGCGCGGTGAGGTGCCGGGCGGAGAACCCGTGCAGGACCCGGGAGTACGTCGACCGGACCTCGCCGCCGTACCGCGTGGCGAGCGACGCCGGTGCGGTGCGGCCCTGGGCGTCCTTGAGCACCACGATGTACTGGTCGCCGTAGTGCTGCCGGGCCGGGACCACGGCGCCCTCCGCCGGCGCGGCG
>NZ_JAAGNB010001733.1:0-4313 GCF_010550475.1 Amycolatopsis sp. SID8362 | reverse complement strand
CTGTCCGGCGGGGTGCCCGGCCGGTGCTCGAACGCGATCCGGCTGCCCGGCGCCGACAGCACGCCGACGGTGGTCAGCAGCCGCTCGGCCTCCTCGGGCGTCAGGTACATCAGCAGGCCTTCGGCGAGCCACGCGGTCGGCGCGGCCGGGTCGAACCCGGCGGCGCGCAGCTCGGCGGCCCAGTCTTCGCGCAGGTCCGCGGGCACGACGACGCGTTCGCACGAAGGTTCGGCGCGCTGCTCGCCGAGCACGCCGTCCTTGAACGCCAGCACTTCCGGCAGGTCCAGCTCGAACAGCCGGGTGCCGACCGGCCAGGCCAGCCGGAACGCCCGCGTGTCCAGCCCGGCCGCCAGCAGCACGATCTGCGTGCAGTCGCTGCCGAGCAGGTGGTCGTCGTAGAAGCGGGTGCGGATCACGACCTGCGGGTAAAACAGCGCGCCGAGGCCGGCTTGCGGCCCTTCGGGCGACGTGTCCGGCAGGACCGAGCGGCCCGCTTCGAAGAACGCGGCCGCGTACGGGTCGTCGAACAGGCGGTCCGGGCGGCGGCTCTCGGCGGCGCGCAACGCGGCGACGCCGACCGCGGTGCGGCTCACGGCGGGCAGGGACTCCGTCACGATCTCCAACGTACCCCCGACTTTCCGCCGTGGTGGGCGCCCTCGCCGGCTCGCTAGCGTGACGGGCATGCGACTCGGTGTGGTGTGCGGGGTCCTGGCGGTGCTCCTGTCCGGTGCGGTGGCCCCGGCGGCCGCGGCTCCCGCGGCGAGCGAACCGGTCTACGACTACGCGAAAGCGATCCGCGAAACCGTCTGGGTCGACATCGGCCACGACGGGGACGGCGACGGCAAGCCCGACCGCGTCGCGGCCGACATCGTGCGGCCGAGCGAAGCGACGTCGCGGGTGCCGGTGATCATGGACGCCAGCCCGTACTACTCCTGCTGCGGGCGCGGCAACGAGAGCGAGCTCAAGACCTACGACAGCGCCGGCAAACCGGTGAAGTTCCCGCTGTTCTACGACAACTACTTCGTGCCGCGCGGCTACGCGGTGGTGCTCGTCGACCTGGCCGGGACCAACCGCTCGGCGGGCTGCGCGGACGTCGGCGGCGCTTCCGACGTCGACTCGGCGCGCAAGGTCGTCGACTGGCTCAACGGCCGCGCCACCGGCTACAGCGCGAAGACCGGCGGCAGCGCGGTGACGGCGGCGTGGAGCACCGGGAACGTCGGGATGATCGGGAAGTCCTACGACGGCACGATCGCCAACGGCGTCGCGGCGACCGGTGTCGACGGGCTCAAGACCATCGTGCCGATTTCCGCGATCAGTTCCTGGTACGACTACTACCGTTCCGACGGCGCGACGTTCGGGTTCAACCCCGCGGGGCTTGCGCAGACGGTCGAAGCCCGCAACTCCGGGCAGAACTGCTCGGCCCAGAACCAGGTCCTCACCCAGGGCGCGACGGCGAACGGCGACTACGGGCCGCTGTGGGCCGACCGGGACTACGCCAGGAACGCGGGCAACGTGCGCGCCAGCGTGCTGCTTTCCCACGGCGTCAACGACCTGAACGTCAAGACCATCCACTTCGGACAGTGGTGGCGCGGGCTGACCGTCGAGAAGAAGATCTGGCTGTCGCAGACCGGGCACGTCGACCCGTTCGACTATCGGCGCGCGGACTGGGTCGACCTGCTGCACCGGTGGTTCGACCACTACCTGCTCGGCGTCGACAACGGCGTCCAGAACGGGCCGCAGGCGAGCGTCGAGCGCCAGCCGGACCAGTGGGTGGACCAGAGCGCCTACCCGGCGGCGAACGCGGTCGCGACGACGTTGCGGCCGGGGGCGTCCGGCACGCTGGGCACTTCGCCGACGTCCGGCACCGCGTCCTTCACCGACAACCCGAGCCTGGGCGAGGACACCTGGGTGACGAACCCGGGCAGCGCCGCGCTCACCTACTCGACCGGGGCGCTGGCGGCGGACGTCCAGGTGTCCGGGACCACGACGCTCACCGTGACGGCGACGCCGAGCACGTCGTCGGCGCGGCTTTCGGCGCTGCTGGTGGACCTCGGCCCGGCGACGATCCGCAACTTCGCCGGCAGCGGCGAGGGGATCAAGACCGGGACGGCCGAGAACTGCTGGGGATCGTCGACGGCAGGCGACGACGCCTGCTACCGGATCGCGTCGGCGGACGTGAAGAAGGTGAGCTACACGATCCTCAGCCGGGGCTGGGCGGACCTCGCGAACTACGCGTCGCTGTCCCAGGAACGCCCGCTGACGCCCGGCACGGCGTACTCGATGACGTTCCGGCTGGCCTCGACCGACCACGTCGTCCCGCGCGGGCACGCGCTGGCGCTGATCATCGGCGGCACGGACGGCAGCTTCATCCGCGGCCCCGCCCAGCCGGGCCGGGTGACGCTGGACCTGGCGCGCACGTCGGCCTCGGTCCCGGTGGCCGGCGCCGTCCCGGCGGCGACGACGCACCCGGCGCCGTCCGGTGGCGAGCACGTGCCGTCGGCGGGTCGGGCGGACCTGCGCTAGCCGGGAAAACCGCACGACAGCGGGCTTCCGCGCGGTTACGTTCGGCCGCATGCGCGAACTCACGTGGCGGCCGCTCGTCCCGGCGGACGCGAAGGCGTCGGCCGATCTGCTCAACGCCATCGAGACCGTGGACCGGATCGGGGAGAACTACACCGAGGAGGACACGCTCCAGGAGCTGATCGACCCGTACGCCGACCTCGAGCGGGCGAGCCTCGCCGCGTTGGACGGCGAGGCGATGGTCGGCTACATGAAGGTCCGCCACAAGGCGTCCGCGGACGAAGTCCACCGGGTCTTCCTCGACGGCGGGGTGCACCCGGCGTACCGCCGTCGCGGCATCGGGACGGCGCTACTGGAAGCGGGCGTGGCGGCGGCGAAGGTCGTGCACGCCCGGCACCACCCCGCGCTGCGGCTCGTGGTCGACGTCCACAAGGCCGAGCACATCGCCGGGGTGCCCGAACTCGCGCGCTCGCGGGGGTTCGCGCCGGTCCGGTACTTCCAGCGGATGGAGCATGCGCTTACGAGAGTGGCCGACGTCGTCGTGCCGGGGGTGCGGATCGAGGGATGGTCGCCGTCGAACGACGAGGACTTCCGGTCGGTGCGGAACGCGTCCTACCGGGATTTCTGGGGCGCCGCGCCGATGCCGGCGGACCAGTGGCGGAACAAGATCGTCAACCAGACGTTCCAGCCCGGGGTTTCCTTCCTGGCACGGGACGGCGGCGTCGCGATGGGGGTGCTGGTGACGTTGTCCTGGGAGGCGGACACCGCGGCGACCGGCGTGCGGGACGCGCACTTCATGGTCATCGGCACGCTGCGGGAGCACCGGCGGCGGGGTGTCGCGAGCGCGTTGCTGGGCCACGCACTGCGGGCGGCCGCGGAGCAGGGGTACGACCGGGCGAGCTTGAACGTCGACTCGGCGGACCCAATGGGCGCGTCGGGGATCTTCGCGAAGGCGGGGTTCGTGCCGAAGCAGCGGTACGTGCGCTGGGCGTTGGAGGTCTGACCCCGAGCGCCCCAAGGCGGCCTTGGTTGCGTCAGACGCACCGAAGGCCGCCTTGGGTGCGTCTGACGCACCGAAGGCCACATTGGGGCGCTCGGGACCGGGGCTAGTTGTGATGTCCGGGGAGGTTGGTCAGCCGGGTGACCGGCGGCTTGCCGCCGGTTGCGCTGTGGGGTCGATGGTGATTGTAGAAGTGCAGCCAGTCCGGTAGCGCCGCCCGCCGCAGACTCTCGGACGGGTAGAAGCGGGCGTAGGCCCACCCGTCGGCCAGGGTCCGGTGGAAACGTTCGATCTTGCCGTTCGTCTGAGGCCGGTAAGGCCGGGTCCGTTTCGGGATAACGCCCAGCTCGGCGCACGTTTCGCGCCAAGCGTGGGACCGGTAGGCCGAGCCGTTGTCGGACAACACGCGTTCGACAGTCACGCCTAGATCGGCGAACCAGGCCACGGCCCGGCGCAGGACAGCGGTGGCAGTCACCGCGGTTTCGTCGGTGTGGATTTCGGCGTAGGCGACGCGGGAGTGGTCGTCGATGACGGTGTGCACGAACGCGGTGCCGGTGCGGGGCTTGTAGTCCGCGCCGCGGGGCAAGCCTGGCGTGGCGCGTTTGTTGCGCTCGCCTTGCTGCCGGCCGAGGTAGCGGTGCCCGCCGCCGTCGGGGATGTTGCCGAACTTGGTGACATCGACGTGGATCAGCGAGCCGGGATGGTCGTGTTCGTAGCGGCGCAGCGGTTCGCCGGTGACCCGGTCGATGCGGGACAGCCGGTTGATCCGGCAGCGCACCAGCACCGCGTGCAC
>NZ_JAAGNB010001678.1:0-3353 GCF_010550475.1 Amycolatopsis sp. SID8362 | reverse complement strand
CTGGCCGAGGCCGAGCGGGAGAGCGTTGTCTCCGAGCGGTTCATCGGGGCCTACCTCGCCGCGCTGCGCGGGGCCGCCGCCGTGCTCGAAGCGCGGGGGCGGCCGCATCGGGGGCGGGCTCGGCCGGCCAGTAGCTGGGTGCTGCTCGACTCCGTCGCGCCCGAGCTGCGCGAGTGGTCCGCCTTCTTCGCGGGCAACTCCGCCACCCGCGCCGCCGCGCAGGCCGGGATCACCGGGAAGGTCACCGGGGAGTCGGCCGCTCAGCTGGTCCGCGCCGCCGGGTTGTTCCTCGAGCTCGTGCGCCGGCTGGTGCACGGCCTGCCGATCAGCGGGGAAGCCCATGTCGCGTGAGCACGGCCCGGTCGACCACGGGCGGCTGCTCACGGCGTTGGGGATCGAGGGCCGGGTACTGGCCGAGGCCGTGCACGCCGCTCCGCTCGAAGCGCCGGTGCCCGCCTGCCCGGGCTGGTCGCTCGGCGAGGTCGCGCGGCACGTCGGGAGCCTGTACCGGATGGTCCGCCGCCGGCTCGCGGACGGCCGCATCCCCGAAGACTGGCAGCGCGATCCCGAACCGGGCCAGCCGCTCCACGAGTTCCTCGAGGCCGGGCTCACCGAGCTGCTCGACGAGCTCGCCGCCCACGACCCCGCCGAGCGCGCCGACACCTGGTGGCCGGCGGACCCGACCTACGGGTTCTGGCGGCGCCGGATGCTGCACGAGACGCTGATCCACCGCGTCGACGTCGAACAGGCGGCGGGCACCGAGCCGCGCGGCGTGCCCGACGACCTCGCGATCGACGGCGTCGACGAGGCGCTCACCCTGTGGTTCGGCCAGAAGCTGCCGATGCTCGGGCTGACCGGCACGAAAGCGGGATCGGTCGGCGTGCGCGCCGGCGCGCACAGCTGGATCGCTCGCGCCGGACCGGAAACCACGGAAGCCTGGCGCTGTTCGGCCGAGGAGGCCGAAGCCGCGGACGACGTCGTGACGGCCGAACCCGGGCGGATCTACCTGTGGCTCTGGGGCCGTGCGTCCCTGACCTCGGTGACCGTGCGGGGTGTGCACGACCAGGCGGCCCAGCTCTGGGCGCTGCTGCGGCTCGCGACCCGATGAACCGGCCGGTGGGGAAGCCGAACCGGAACTGTCGGGGGTGGCGGTTAGCCTGCGCCGCATGAACACGCGCCTGGTGAACCTGGTCGTCGACGCGGCGCGGCCGGAGGTCCTGGCGGACTTCTGGGCCGCGCTGCTCGGCTGGACCGCCGTCGTCGAAGAGCTCGGCGAGATCGATGTGCGCGCCCCGGAGACCGACGGCTGGGACCTGGACCTCGTCTTCGTCCCGGTCCCGGAAGCCAAGGAGGTGAAGAACCGGATCCACCTGGACCTGGCGAGCCAGACCCCCGAGCACCAGGCCGAGCTGGTGGCGCGCGCCCTCGAGTTGGGCGGTGACCGGGTCGACGTCGGCCAGGGCGCGGTGCCGTGGGTCGTGCTGGCGGATCCCGAGGGCAACGAGTTCTGCGTCCTCGAACCCCGGGAGCGCTACGCCGGGACGGGCGCGGTCGCGTCGATCCTGGTCGACGCCCACGAACCGGAGCAGCTGGCGGCGTTCTGGGCGGGGCTCACCGGCTGGCCGGTCCAAGCCCGCGAAGGCGACGTCCTGGTGGGCCTGCGCGCGCCGTCCGGGCGCGGGCCGTGGCTGGAGTTCCTCCGCACCGAAGACGTCAAGCGCGGGAAGAACCGCGTCCACCTGGACATCGCGCCCCCGGCGGGCACCGATCACGCCGCGACGGTGAAGGAGGTCGTCGCGGCCGGCGCGGCGCCCGCGGACCTGGGCGGACCGGCGCTGCCGTGGCGCGTGCTGACCGATCCGGAGGGCAACGAGTTCTGCGTGCTCACCCCGCGGTGACCTAGCTTGGAGGTCATGGAGACCTTCGACTGGGAGGGGCGCCGGATCGCCTGGGAACGCGCCGGCTCCGGGCCCCCGGTGGTGTTCTGCCACGGCACGCCGTGGTCGTCGTGGCTGTGGCGGCCCTTCGCCGAGGCGCTGAGCGGCGATTTCACCGTCTACCTGTGGGACATGCCCGGCTACGGCCGGTCTTCGAAGGACGCCGGCCACGAGGTCGGCTTCGACGTCCAGGCCGATGCCTTCCGGGCGCTGCTCGCGCACTGGGAGCTCGACCGGCCGCACGTCGTCGCCCACGACTACGGCGGCGTCGTCTCGCTGCGCGCCCACCTGGTGCACGGCGTGCCGTACGCGTCGCTGCTGCTGGTTGACGCCGTCGCGATCCCGCCGTCGGGCTCGCCGTTCTTCCAGCTCGTCAAGGAGCACCCGGACGTGCTCGCCCGGGTGCCGCCGTACATCCACGAGGCGCTGGTCCGGGCCTACGTCGCCAACGCGAGCCACCGCGAACTGCGCGCGGCCGACGTCGACGCGCTCGCCGCCCCGTGGCTCGGCGAGGAAGGCCAGCCGGCGCTGTACCGCCAGATCGCGGCGTACGACGAGAGCTACCTGGCCGAGATCGAGAGGCTCCTGGACCGGGCCGACCTGCCCGTGCACGTCCTGTGGGGCACCGAGGACACCTGGATCCCGATCGCCATCGGCGAGCGGCTCGCCGCGGGCATCCCCGGCGCGAAGTTCACCCCGATCCGCGACGCCGGGCACCTGGTCCAGCTGGACGCCCCGGTCGCGCTCGCGACGGAGCTGCGGTCCTGGCTGACGAGTGTTTCGGCGGGGTTGCCGGGCCGCGTCGAACGCTGATCTGCGCGAAACACCGGCGTCCTGGCCCGGCAACAACCACCGGGGACCGTGGGGGCATGGAGACCTCCAGAGCGTTGCCCCAGCCGGGCCGGACGGCCGTCGTCGAGGAACCCGCCGGCGCGTCGGCGTGGCGGGTGCGGGTGCGGGTGCACGACCACCCCGGCACCCTGGCCCGCCTCGCCATCCGGCTCGCCGACCTGGAGTGCAACATCCTCGGCCTGAGCGTGCTGCCGGTGCCCGGCGGGGTGCTGGACGAGATCGTGCTGCGCCCCGCGGCCGGCCTGCCCCGGCGTCGGCTGGTCGAAGCGCTGCGCGCCGAGGGCTGCGAATGCACCGCGATCATCGACGCCGACGTCCACGAGCTGGTCGACCCCTCCGCGTCGACGCTGCTGGCGGCCCGCCGCGCGGTCGACGACCCGGACCGCCTCGCCGAAGTGCTGAAGGACGTTCTCGCCGCGGACGTGGTCACCCTCGTGCCCGCCACGGAGGCGAACCCGGCCCGCATCGAGAGCGGGCACCGGGCGGTGTTCGCGCTGGCCGGCGACAACGCGCTGGTGGCGCGCCGCCGCTGGGCGCCGTTCGTCCAGCTGGAGCTGACCCGCG